>JAUXFB010000151.1 GCA_030620255.1 Candidatus Aminicenantota bacterium
CCCAACAATTTGTACAGTGTATGAGATAGATCAAACCATAGATGGTCATATGTTTATTGCTATGGCATTTTATGAGGGATGTACATTAAGAAAAAAGATGGAAAAAGGTCATATTGGATATGAAGAAATTCTTTATATTGGAGTTGAGATTTCCAGTGGTCTGGCAAAAGTTCATGAAAAGGGGATTGTTCATCGTGATATAAAGCCTGCAAATATAATCATAACGAACGATAAGCGAATTAAAATTGTTGACTTTGGACTTGCAATTCTTAGTGGTCAGACTCGTATGACATTAAAAGGTGAAATGACCATTGGAACTGTAAATTACATGTCTCCTGAGCAGGCCAGAGGAAGAGATATTGACCATAGAACAGATATCTGGTCTCTCGGTGTTGTCCTGTATGAAATGGTTGTAGGTAAACATCCATTCAGAGGAGCTAATGCTCAGAGTGTTATTCATTCTCTATTAAATGATGTGCCAGAACCTATAATGAATGTGATGAAAAAAATTCCTAAAGGATTTGAATGTATAATTAATAAGTGCCTGGAAAAGGATCCTGAAAATCGTTTTTACTCAATGGATGATGTAAAAGAAAGTTTACAGCGGTTGCAACAGTGTGATTCAGGTGATTTACTGATTGCTCAAGAGATTGTTTATGAAAAGAAACCATCTATTGCAGTGCTTCCTTTTTCTAACCTGAGCAAGGACAGGGAACAGGATTATTTTTGTGATGGAGTAACTGATGAAATTATCCATGTTCTGGGGCATGTGGATGGACTTCGAGTGCTGGCTCGTGGGTCTGTATTCTCATTAAAGGATAATAAACTTGGTATCCAGGAAATAGGTAGCAGGCTTAAAGTGGAACATGTGCTCCATGGGCGTGTACGCAGTTCTAATAACAGATTACGTATATTTGTGGAATTGATAAGTGTGGCTAGTGGTTATGCAATCTGGTCTGAGAGGTATGATAGAAAGATGGAGGATGTTTTTGCCATACAGGATGAGATAAGCCTGGCAATTGTGGAAACATTAAAGGTAAAGTTGCTGGGGAAGGAGAGGAATTTAATAGGAAAACGTCCAACTGGAGATATTGAGGCTTATCATTTATATTTACATGGAAATTATTTCTTGAACAAACGAACTACAGCCGGGTTGGAAAAAGCAATGAAATTTTTCAATCAAGCAGTTGAAAAAGATCCGTCTTATGCTCTGGCATATGTTGGCATTGCAGATACATACACGCTTCTTGCTGGTTATGAAGTAATTTTATCTATTGATGCGTATAAGCTGGCAAGAGAAGCTGTACTTTGTGCTTTAAAAAAGGATAATTCGCTTGCACTTGGGCACAGCACTTTAGCTGTTTTACTGTGGGAGGATTCAGTAGAACAGCAGTCTGCTGAACAGGAGTTTCGTAAGGCTATTGATCTGGGGCACCTGGTCTGGCTGCGCTGCATCAATCATATGCTGAATTTCTGGCAGCATTGGGGCGTTATGAGCAGGCACTTGTTGAAATCAGGCTTGCCATTGAACTGGATCCGCTTTCTTTAATTTCTCATGTTTTGAGGGGGTTTATATATTATCTGATGAGACACTATGATCAGGCAATCAAACATTACTATTCTGTTATTGAGATGGATCCTAATTTTATACCTGCTCAATGTGAACTTGGAATGACTTTAATTCAGCACAAGAAATATGATGAAAGTATCGAAATTTTAAAGAAGGCAACTAAACTCTCAAACAACAGTCCCATGTATCTCTCTCGTCTGGCTTATGCTTATGGTGTATCTGGAGATAAAAAACGAGCAAGAGAATATCTTTGTCAATTAGAACAGTTATCTAAAAATACTTATGTGTCAGCCTTTTCTCTTGCGATTATTTTCCTGGGGCTGAATGATAAAGAGCAGGCAATTTCCTTTTTTGAAAAAGCGTTTGAAGAAAAACATTATCATATACTTATGTTAAAAACAGAACCTCTATTTGATTCAATACGTTCTGATCCTCGTATGCAAAAATTATTGGAAAAGATGGGATTTCCCTATAATTGATCAAATGTGTTATGATTAAACTCTTTTCTTTTTTTAAATTAAATAAATAATTATATGTAAACATGCAAGTGCATAGAGCCCGGCAAGAACATCATCTAACATTATACCCAATCCGCCATGCATTTTTTTATCTATTAATCCTATTGGGAATGGTTTAAAGATGTCAAAGATTCTAAATAGAAAAAATCCTGCAAAATAGTATGCTAATGTTAGAGGAATAAATAATAGAGCTATCATCTGTCCCGCAACTTCGTCTATTACAACTTCACCAGGGTCCTTTTTTTTAAAATATTTTTCACCAGCTGAAGATGCTGGAATACCTAAAAAGAATATAATAATGATTGCAATTATCTGTGTAAAACAAGAGGTATGCAAAAGTATATTTACAAAATAAAATATTAGCATGGTTATAAGGGAGGCCAAGGTTCCTTGTGCAATTGGGAATTTGCCAATATTGAAAAAAGTACCAATGAAAACTAGTAATTTCTTTTGTCTCATGTTTTTTCTCCTTTCAGGATTTCATTTTCATATCCGGATATTTTTATGTTGTAGATTTTGTATATGTCTTTAAATACTTTATTTACAATTGTTAAGCCATCTATTTCCGGAGCCTGGGATTTTATTCTCCCTATAGTTGATTTATTATTCCATGGGCATGGACCCAGAGGTAAAAATTCCTGAATTGAATTGATAAGAGTTTTATTATAGTTTTCAATATTCCTATCTGAAATATCCATTAAAGTTTCTATTCGATCTTTTATAATTTCAGGAGGAACTCTTTTTTTTAGTTTAAAAGCAGCAGTATTTTCTTCTTCAGAAAATTCAAATGCACCAATTCTTTCTATACGGGATTTTTTTGCAAATTCAATGAGCTCATTGAAGTCAGATTCTGTTTCTCCGGGGAAACCAATTATAAAAGTAGTTCTTATAATTGCATTTTTGAATTTTTTTCTGATATTTTTTATTAATTCAAGATTTTTTTCCGTTCCACCGCTCCTATTCATTTTTTTTAGTATTTTTAAAGATATATGCTGAAAAGGTAGGTCAAAATAGGGGAGTATTGTAGGATTTGAAAATGATTCGATTATCTCTATATCTACTTCTTCCGGCATTAAATATAATACTCTTACCCATTTAAAACCTATTTTAGAAATCTCTTTTAATAATTCCGGGAGTTTTGATTTTTTTCCTTTATCTTTCCCAAAATAGGTTGAATTCTGGGAAATTAGGTTTATTTCCTGAAATCCTCTTTTTTTATAATTTTCTGCCTCTCTTATAATTGATCTGATCTCTCTTGATCTAAAGCTGCCTTTTATCTGTGGAATAATACAGAAGCTGCACTGCATGTTGCAGCCTTCTGATATTTTTATAAATGTTGTATTTGGAGGGGTGGTAAGTATTCTATTATATGTGTCATTGTAAAGAAATGATTTTTTATCTTTATAATCCATTTTTTTTGTCTTTGAAATTAATTCTGCAAGTTTTTCTGGCTCATTAACACCCCATATGATATCTGCATTTTTAAAGTTGCTCTTTATATCATCATAATATCTCTGTGGCAAACACCCAACAACTGCAACATATTTTACTTCTCCGTTTTCTTTTTTTTCAATAGCTTCTAAGATAGTATCAATGCTTTCTTCTTTTGCGTCTCTTATAAATCCACACGTGTTCACTATCAGCCAGTCAGATTTCTCATATGAAGGGACTATTTTAACTCCTTTTTTCTCAAGTAACCCACCAAGGACTTCTGTGTCTACTACATTTTTAAAACATCCAAGGCTAATGAATGATGCTGTTGTATTTTCTGTTTTCATTTAAAGCTGATTGTATCAAACTCTTTGCTATTTTCCAAATTTATAAAAGTAAGGGGAAAAGTAAGAGGTCGTGTCTTTCATTTTAGCATTAATTTTGGGTGGATGAGTAGATGGGTAGCGGTTTGATTTATCAAACCCAGATAGGAATTAAAATTCATAAAATTATGGAAATATTTAGAATTTGGATTGATTTGAAATAACCAAAATCGATTCATTTGTAATTATGCCCAATCATTTGCATGGAATTATAAATATTGTAGCGACGATTACATGGAATCGCCAGATTAAAAATAATATCAGAAATAATAACAACCATATTGAAACTCAATTTAATCGGGGATCACATATAGATTTAAGATAAATTAATCAGTTTTGAAGTGTAGCAAATATGAGAACGGTTGAAAAACGGTTTGTACCAATATACGATGGGTCGTAAAATGGTCTTGACAATTTCTTTCTAATAAAATAAAATAATTTCATGAAAAGGATATATGACTCATTAATATTGATGCATTTTAATGAGAACAGACAGATGGTATTCCTGACCGGCCCGAGGCAGGTTGGGAAAACAACTACCTCTAAACTTTGATTCCAGTTATATTGAAAGGGATTGTTTCTCAATAAATGAACCGATAAAAGCTCCAGTTTCTACTTTCCTGTCTCAACTTATTTAGTTCGGGTAAGTGAAATTAAATCCCGGGGGTCAGTTATTGATATTTAAAGTTGAGACATTATCCTCTTGTATATTGATTTTTATAAACACCCCAATATATTAAATTAATTTTTTTTATTATACTTATCATTATTGACATTAAATTGTTGATGTAATATAAAATGTTCATAACAATTAAGAATGAAATTTAGAAATAAAAGAGGCTAAATGAAGTAAAATGATAAAAATTTTAAAATTAAAAAAAATAATAAATAAGGTATTAAAAGCAGTAGTATTTGCAACAGCAGGGCTAGCAATGCTGTTCAATGTAGGAATGAATGCCGGATGTAAAACAGCAGACATAAACAATCATGATCC
>JAUXFB010000316.1 GCA_030620255.1 Candidatus Aminicenantota bacterium
GCTCTTGCGATTGAAATCCTCTGACGTTGACCATTAGAAAGTAATAGCCCTCTTTCCCCAACAATAGAATTATATTTATCTGGTAAATCTTCAATAAAATCAGATGCTCTTGCAATTTTAGCTGACTCTTTTACATCCTTAAAAGAATAATTGTGGTTTCCATACGCAATATTACTTAATATTGTATCATTAAAAAGGAATACATCCTGTGTGACAAGTCCAATAGAATCTCTTAGGGATTTTAAAGTAAAGTCCCTTATATTTTTCCCATCAACAAGTATCTCGCCCGAACCATATTCATAATATCTCATTAATAAATTCATTAATGTTGTCTTCCCAGAGCCACTTGCTCCAACTAAGGCAACCATTTCATCAGGAACAGCCTTAAAACTTATATTCTTAATAACAGGCACTAAAGGATTGTAAGAAAAAAACACTTTTTTAAACTCTATCTTACCTTTAATATCTTTCACATCAATAGCAGATGGTTTGTCAATCATAGTACTCTCATCTTTAATTACCTGCAAAACTCTCTCATATCCTGCTTTTCCCTGTTGAAAATCATTGTTAGCTTGAGATAATCTTTTAATAGGATTGTACATAAGAAAAAGTGCGGCTAAAAAAGAGGTAAACTGACCGGGTGAGATATTTCCCCCAGCAACTCTATGCATTCCAACAGTAAAAATTACAGCTGCTACTAGTCCGCCTATTGTGTGCATTATTGGTGCGGAAAAAGAATATATTAATGCTATTTTTGTATTTATTTTATAATGACTTTGATTTAATATTGAAAATTTTTCAGTTTCATAATCCTCCATATTGTAAGCTTTAACAATCTTATTTCCAATAATAGTTTCACTCAAAAAACTTGAAAGCTTACCTATTGTAACCTGAGATTGAATCCCTGCTTTTTTAATTCTTTTTCCAAATAGTACTAATAGTAAAATTGCAACAGGAACTGTGATTAATGAAATTAGAGCCATATACCAATCTTGATAAAAAACCACAAATAAAAGTGCAATAAGTGTTAAAGTTTCTCTTACATACACAGACAAAGTCTCAGAAACAGCAAACTTTATCTTTTCAATATCATTCGTAATCCTTGAAATAAGATCTCCAGTTTTTGATTTTGACAAAAAATCAATAGATTGATTTATCAAATTCTTATATAATTTATCTCTTATATTTCTAACTACTTTTAATCCAAGAGTTTTCATTATGTAAAGAGAAAAAAAAGTAAAAACAGCTTGCCCTAAAAAAGAAAAAAAAAGAACTATTGGAAGTATTATTTTCATTCCCTCTTTATCTGTATTAAAGATGTTCTGAATTAAATTTCTTATATATACAGATTTCCCTGAGAGATAGTTTGCTTTTTCAGTCAAATTCCCTGCACTCTGGACGAATAATTCATCCATAATAGGTTGAATAATGATAGCAAAAAAGGCAGTAAAAAAAGCAACCATTGTCATAAAAAATAGAGCAAGTATAAATCTCTTTGTATATGGCTTTACGTGATATAAGAGACTATTTTCATCAATCATAAACTTTCTGTTGATTTATCTAATTTATCAGATGATTTTTTTACTTTGCTTTTAGCTCTGTTTTTTTTTAACTTTTTTGAAATATAAAAGAGTATTGGAGATATTATATAAATAAAGGTAAATATCGGTATTGTATATGAAGGGTACATTATTGCTAATGCTACTAAAATTGCAACTATAAATAAGACTAACAGGTTATGCTTTGAGTTAATTTTCTTCAATGTCCTGTATTTTATATTTGAAATCATTAAAGAAGCAATAAGGATAATATATAAAGAAAATAATATTAAATGTGATTGTTCTTGAATAGGATCTTTAAGAACCAATACTACAGATAATATAGAAATAGCACCCACAGGAATAGGTAATCCAATGAAAATATTTGCAGGAAAAGCATCAGCCTCTTTTAGAACATTAAACCTTGCTAATCTTATAATTCCTGCACTTAAGAATATAAAGCCCAATATCTTCCCGTTATGAGGATGTACTGACTGAAATCCCCAAATATAAATAAAAACTGCTGGTACAAAACCAAAAGTTACAGCATCAACAAGAGAATCCAATTGCATACCAAAATTTGATTCTGTTTTTGTAATTCTTGCTATTGTGCCATCAAATCCATCCATAATAACACTTAATGTAATAAGATAACATGCAGTTATAAAGTTATTTTTTATTATTTGTAAAAGTGCCATATAACCTAAAAATAAATTAAAAATTGTAAAAACTGAAGGTAAAAATGAAAATCTTGTTAGTTTTGAGATACTAACACTCTTAAATCTTTTTCTCCTTTCCTTTTTTCTTATATTTCTTTTATTATTAATTATCTTAGTCATTTTCTTTATTTAGCTTTATTAAATATTATATTCTTTAATATCTCTATTATTCCTACAAAAATTTAAATAGGATTTCAAATTTCTATCCTTTCCAATTATACACGTTGTTGAAATAATAGATTCAACTATTGATTTCTCAAGTACATTTAATACTACAAAATCTAATCCCTTATTAATTGCAAGAGAGAGAAAATGGGATGTAATTAAATATCGTCTTGGTAAACCATCAGATAAA
>JAUXFB010000074.1 GCA_030620255.1 Candidatus Aminicenantota bacterium
CCGCCAATCAATTAATTTTAATGTGGGATATAGTGGTTATGATGGATGGTTTATTTCTGCAGGTTATTCAACTCAAAATTTTCTTGGACAGGGAGAAACTCTCTCCCTAAGTTTTTTAAAAGGATCCAGAGCAGAGACTTATAATTTTGGATTTACAGAACCATACATCTTTAACCTACCTGCAAGTCTCGGCATTAATGTATTTAAAACTTCATATAATTATCCATATTTATATACTAGAAACAGTACAGGCTTTCACATAATGTCAGCCTTCAGATTTTGGCGTTTCTGGGGATCTTCATTAAGATATACATTAGAAAAAGTGGAAATAGATAATATTGATGAAGATCTACAATGGGAAAATCCCTACTCATTCTATTACTATACAGAGGGCAAAAGAACAATATCCTCTCTATCACCAACATTATATTACTCAACTGTTGATTCTCCGATGTTTCCATCATCAGGTGTAAAGTATCTCCTTAACTACAGATATTCTGGAGGATTCCTTGGAGGAAGTATTTATTTAAACAAATTCAAACTAGAATTTATTAAATTTATTCCAGCTATTAAAAATCACACTTTTGGTATACATGCAGTGTGGCAACAGGTTAAACCTTTTGGAGGTAAAGAACTACCTTTCTATGAAAGATACTTTCTTGGAGGAGAACAATCAATAAGAGGTTTTGATATTTATAGGATAGGTCCTAAAAACGAAGACGGCTATATCATAGGTGGTGATAAAGCTGCGTTTTTGAACTTAGAATACAGAATTCCATTGAACCAGCAATTTTCATTTGTTTTGTTTTATGACATAGGTAATTCATATGATATAGGAGTACCCATAAACATAGATGATACTTATTCTTCATTAGGAGTTGAGTTTAGAGTATTCGTCCCAATGTTAAATGTTCCGTTTAGATTAATATTTGCTTACAATCCGAGAACTCTACATGAAGAAGACTCACATTATCAATTTAGATTTGCTGTTGGACCATCTTTTTATTAAAATATATTAAATTTATGAAATGCAATACATTTTAGTTAAAAAATTAATTTTAAAATCAAAAGGAGTTAAAAATGAAAAAAACATTAGTTTTAATTTTCACAATTTTCACATTAGGAGCGTTCATCTATGCAGAAACAAAGATTGGAGTAATCAATCCCCAACAAGTAATTCTAAACACAATTAGAGGAAAACAGGTAAAACAGAAATTAGAAAAATTAGCAAAGGGATTTCAACAAAAAACAATAAAAAGAGAAAATGAGATCAAAAAACTCGAAAAAGATTTAGTGTCACCTGCATTAAATGCAGAAACAAGAGAGAGAAAATCAGTTGAACTCCAAACCAAAAAGATCAATTTAAAAAGATTTGCTGAAGATTCTCGAAAAGAGTGGCAGGCACAATGGACAAAAGAAATGAGGGAATTAACTAATGAGATTATGCCAATAATCGAGAAAATTGGAAAATCAAAAAACTATACTATTATCTTCGATATACAAAGTTCAGGAATATCTTACTTTGATAAGACAATTGACATCACAAATGAGGTTATAAGAAATTACGACGCTAAATATCCAGAAAAAAAGAAATAGAATGGAACATGCATTAAATATAGAAGAAATTGTAAAAATAATACCCCATAGATTTCCATTTCTTTTAATTGACAGGGTAACTGAAATTAATGGAGTAGAGTCAATTAAAGGCTATAAAAACATAAGCGCAAATGAGATATTTTTTCAGGGTCATTTTCCAAATCATCCTGTATTCCCCGGAGTACTGATCCTGGAAGCAATGGCACAATTGGGAGCTGTTCTAATTTTAAAAAGATTTCCAGAAGATAAAAGAATGGCTTATTATGCTGGTATAGACAATGCAAAATTCAAACGCCTTGTAGTCCCTGGAGATAAACTTGAGCTTAGCGCAAAAATATTAAGAGACAGAGGTGGTTTTGTAATCATGGAAGGTAAAGCCTATGTTGACGGAGACTTAGCAGCTGAAGCCATCCTTAAGTCAATCTTAGCTAAATGAGTTTACAAAAAATAGATTCCAAAGCAATTATAAGTAAAACAGCTACACTGGGTAATAATGTTGAAATAGGTGCATTTTCAATTGTTGGAGACAATGTTTATATCAAAGATAATTGCAAAATAATGCATCATACTGTAATTAACAAAAACACTAAAATCGGATGTAACTGTAAAATATTTCCTTTTGCTTCAATTGGTACTGATCCGCAAGATATTACTTTTAAGGATGAAGACACATTTATTGAAATAGGAGAAAATAATATTATAAGAGAATTCACAACAATAAATAGAGGCACCTTAAAAGGGGGCTCCTATACAAAAATTGGGGACAACAACTATATAATGGTTTATTCTCATATTGCTCATGATTGTAAAGTTGGAAACAACACTATTTTAATAAATGGAGCTACTCTAGCTGGACACGTTGAAGTTGAGGATTTTGCTGTTATTGGAGCCTTCTCTTCAGTACATCAATTTGTTAGAATTGGAAGAAATTCATACATAGGAGGCTACACTATTGTTTTACAAGATGTCTTACCATTTGCAAAAGTCTCTCAATCAAAAGAAGGCTACGATTTTTTTGGACCGAATTCAATTGGAATGATGAGAAATGGAATCAATAGAGAATTTATAAATAATGTTAAAGATATCTTTTTTATTATCTATAGATCAAATTTAAATACAACACAAGCAATAGAAAAATTAAAAGAAGAGTTCATTAATTCTGAAGAATCGGATATAATCATTGACTTTATTTCACAGACAAAAAGAGGAATATTAAAAAACTTTATATTCAATGATTAATTAAAGGGTTTAATAAATGAGAATTGGAATAATTGGAACTGGTTCAATGGGCAAAAACCATCTAAGAGTGGCTGATTCAATACCAGAACTTGAAATAACCTGTGCAGTAGACACTAATGATGAAAATTTAAATTCAGCCTGCAAACCATATAAATTAAAAAAATTTAAAGATTATAGAAAGATAGTCAACCTGGTTGATTCAGTTATGATTTCAACCCCAACAGAAAGCCATTATTCCATTGCAAAATATTTTTTAGAAAACATGAAATCTGTTCTTGTTGAAAAACCCTTTACATTAACAATTGAACAGGCAGATGAACTAGTAAAGATATCTGAGAAAAACAAACTCCCAATCTATGTAGACCATCTCGAAAGATTTAATCCAGCAATTGAATATTTAAAAAAAATAGTAAAAAAGCCTTTATTTATTGAAGTTCAAAGGCTCGGATCCTTTTCGCCCAGATCCTTAGATATAGATGTAATTATGGATTTAATGATTCATGACCTTGATATCATTCTTCAATGGGATAAATCAAAAATCAAACAGATTAACTCTTTAGGTGTTCCAATAATATCAAACAAGATCGATATCGCAAATGCCAGGCTTGAATTTAATTCTGGATTGGTTGTAAATATAACAGCAAGTAGAGTATCTCAAAAGAAAACAAGAAAGCTAAGGATATTTCAAAAGGATGAATATATTTCCTTAGACTATAAAAAGAAAAGAGTGAAGATATATTCAATATCTAATGGAGAATTTATTGAAAACATCCCTGAAATAGCTCAAACAGAACCTTTATATAATTTCTGGTCAAATTATTATAAAAGTGTAAAATCTGGAAAAAAATTTGATGTTACAGCAAAAGATGCCAGAGATGCACTTGAGCTTGCTATGATGATTTTAAAAAGCATAAAGAACAATTTTGAAATTTGAAAAAAAGATCCAATTATTAATTCACAAAAAAATAATCCCAGGGATTTCAATTTTAGTTGGGAAAAAAGACAACATATTATTAAATAAAAATTATGGATTTAAATCAATTATCCCTGAAAGAGAACTCTTAAAAGAAAATACTATATATGACCTTGCTTCTCTTACAAAACCTCTAATAACAGCTTTTTTAACTGTGTATTTACTTGAAAATGAAAAAATAAGCCTTAATATAAAAATAGGCAAATTCTTCAAAGAGTTCAAACCTCTCAATATTACAATATCTCAACTTCTCACACACACTTCTGGTTTACCAACCTGGTTCCCCTTCTATCTATATAAACAAGACTATATTAAGACATTTAAATTTGTTAAATTAGAAGCCAGCCCGGGGAAAAGAGTAAATTATTCATGCGTTGGTTATATATTACTCTATCTTATAATTGAAAAGATCACAAATACAAACTTCAAAGATCTTGCACAAGATGTAATTATAAAAAAATTAAAACTAAAAAATACATTTTTAAGGATCCCTAAAGCTTTAAGAAATAATACAGCACCTACTGAGATGGGAAATGAACATGAAAAAAAATTATCTAAAAAAAAGTACAAAAAACTCTCTGATAATTTTAAATGGAGAGACTATATTATTCAGGGTGAAACACATGATGCAAATTCATTTTATATAGGAGGCACAGCAGGAAATGCAGGGCTATTTTCAACAACAGAAGATATATTCAAGATTTCACTTGAATTTTTTCCGTCAACTTCAACAATCTTAAAACCTGAATCAATAAAACCCTTCTGGCATAATTTCACACCCTCAAAAAAAAGCCACAGGACTATTGGCTTTAAATTAAATTCATCATTTCTCAGTTCTGGAGGAAAATCTCTTTCTAAAAGATCAATTGGTCATAATGGATTTACTGGAACATCAATCTGGTTAGAACCTGAAACAGAAAACAAATTCATTTTACTTTCAAATAGAGTTCATCCCAAAGTTCAAAATATAAATTTTAATAGAATAAGAAGACGATTACATAAGTTGTTAAAATCAGATTTATATTTATAGGGTCATGCCTTATTTTTTTCCTTACTCCTGATCAGTCTTTTATTCAAAGCCTGGCGAGTAATTCCCAGAATTGAAGCAGCAATTCCTTGATTCCCCTTTGCCTGATCAAGGGCTCTTTTGATAAGGTATTCTTCTGCTTTTTTTAAAGTTGGAAAGTTATTCAAAAATTGATCAACTGAGGCTTCCATTTCTATGTTTGCAGAAGAATCTTGATCTAAACTTTCTCTTTCTCCACCTATAGCGTTCTTAAAGCTTTCCATTGACAGGATACCGGATTTATGTCTAGCAACTGCATCATACACAAATGCCTGGAGTTCCCGAACATTTCCAGGAAAATCATAGGTTGACAAGAGTGTAATTAACTCAGGTGTAGGGAAGGGCTTTTGTTTATTCATAGATTCAGCCGCTTCTTCAAGAAAATGATGTAAAAGAAAAGGTATATCTTCTTTTCTTTCTCTTAATGGAGGGATATTAATCTGATGGGCGCTGAGTCTATAATAAAGATCTTTTCTGAATTTTCCAACACTTACAATGCTTTTAAGATCTTTGTTGGTTGTAACTACAACACGTGTGTTTGTCTTTTTAGGTAAATCTGATCCAAGTTGATAATACTCTTTTTCCTGGATCAAACGGAGTAGTTTTACTTGAGATTGAATACTTAAGTCACCTATTTCATCTAGAAAAAGCGTGCCTACTTCTGCCTGCAAAATTAATCCTTCTCTATGAGAATCAGCTCCAGTAAATGCCCCTTTCTTGTGTCCAAAGAGAGTATCTGAAAACATAGTATCATCAAGGCCTGCAACATTTACAGCTATAAAGGTTTTACTATCCGAATCAGAAAGATGAATGGATTTGGCAATCAATTCTTTTCCAACACCTGTTTCTCCGGTTATCATAACCGGGAAAGGTGAATCTGCTACTGCTTCTATATATTTAAAAATGGTTTGCATTTTTTTACTAACTGTAACAATATGTGAGAATACAGAAGGGTCTTTTAAATCATCTGTTAAAAGGTAATGCTTAAGCATTGAAACTTCCTTCTGAAGATCTCTAATTTCAAGTACTCTTTCAACACTTGAAATAAAACGGTTCTTTTCAATCGGTTTTACAAGATAATCTTTTGCACCCTTTTTCATACACTCAATAGCCATTTCAATATCATTGGTAGCAGTAACAATGATTACAGGAATTTCAGGAAAATCCCGATTAATTTCAGCTAAAAGTTCTTCACCAGAGATAAAAGGCATAGATAGATCAAGAACAATTATTGACACTTTGTGTTCTGAAAGAAAAGGCATTACTTGCCTGCTATCATCAATAGTCACAATTTCTTTTATACCAGCGCTTTTTAATATAACACTATAGCTGATTAATGTTTGAATTTCATCATCCACCAATAAAATTGGAGCTGAATTACGTCCAATATTATTCATTGCCAATCACCTCCTTCTGATACTGGAAGACTTATACAAATCTCTGTTCCTTTTCCTGGTTCTGATTTTATATCCAAATTACCATGATGTTCTTTTATTATTGAATATGAAATGTATAATCCTAATCCAGTACCTCCAGAATCCTTTTTTGTTGTAAAAAAGGGTTCTGTTATACGACTGAGAATCTCCTTTTTTATGCCAACTCCTTCATCCCCTATTATTACTTTTAGAGTACCTGACTTTTTATCAAATATGGATGAAACATATACTCCAGAAGATTTGTTGGGCAAAGCATGGAATGAGTTCTGGATAATATTTATAATTACCTGCTCAATCTGCTGAGGATTCCCTTTTGCAACAGGAAGGTTCTTTCCCAATTTAATAACAAAAGAATTGGTAAATTTTTTAATCTGGTTATTAAGAATAGAAATTGAAAAATTGATCACTTTATTAATATCAATATCG
>JAUXFB010000219.1 GCA_030620255.1 Candidatus Aminicenantota bacterium
AGATGCAAGAAAAGCAATATCAACAGCTGAAAGAACTACATTGATAAAAACAATGAGAGATCTTTCATCTAATATTGCAGAAAAATATATAAATGATGCAGAGAAAAAAAATGGCTGATTTTTTATTTGAATTAGGTGTTGAAGAAGTACCAGCTTCTGAAATAAAAAGTATAGTTTCCCAACTCAAGGATAATTTTCACTCAAAATTGACTGAAACCCTGGTTAAATTCAAATCAATTGAAATCTCTGCTACAAACAGAAGATTTACGATCTATATTTCTGAGATTAGTGAAAAGGCTGATGATAAAGAGGAACAAATCCTGGGACCATCTAAAAAAATATCAATTGATGAAAACGGACAACCCACCATTGCTTTAAAAAAATTCATAGAATTTAACAATGTTGAACTCTCAGATATTGTTGAAATAGAGACTAAAAGGGGATTATACCTTTGTATACACAAAGTAACTGAAGGCCCGAAAACTTATGATATACTTTGTAAAATCATCCCTGAAATACTTGGAAAGCTGACATTCTCGAAAACAATGTTATGGAATGAATCGAGAGTTCCTTTTATAAGACCAATAAAAAATATTCTATGTTTACTTAACAATCAACTTATTGAATTAGAATTTGCAAGTATTAAGTCTTCAAAATTTATACACGGACATATTACTTTGTCAGAAAGCCTAATTGAAATTAATTCATTTAAAGATTATATTGAACAACTAAACAAAAACTTTGTGATTGTAAAGGAAAAGGAAAGAGAAGAAAAAATTATAAATGAGATAACTGAAATAGAGAATGATCTCGATGTGGATGTAAAAATTGATGATGAAATGCTTAATTATTATATTTACAGCAATGAATACCCAGTTGTATTCAAGGGCAATTTTAATAAAAAATATTTAAAATTACCCCGTGAAATAATTTCAACATTCATGATAAAAGAAAAAAAGTTGCTGCCTGTATATAATAAAGATAATAACCTTCTAAATACTTTTGTGGGTGTTTCAAATATTCCTGATGAGAACCGCTTTGTTTCTGATGGCAATGAAAAAGTAATACATGCAACCTTTGAAGATGCGAAATTTTTCTGGGACAATGACATAAAAGATGATTTTATTAACTTAAGAGAAAATTTGAAAAAAGTAAAGTTTCAAAATGATCTTGGTACCTTTTTTGATAAAACAGAAAGGCTGAATTATTTAATTGAATTGCTAGTAAAAGAAACAAATAACAATCACATGTATGAAAACATAAAACAAGCTTCCTGTTTGTGTAAAAATGACCTGGTAACAAGAATGGTCAGAGAATTTCCTTCATTACAGGGAATAATGGGAGGGCTCTATTTAAAGGAGATGGATTCAGAAGAAGACTTATGGAAATCTGTTTATGGACACTATGAACCAAAGGGATTCACTGATAAAAAATCAGACCATATTGGAGCTGGTATCCTGTCAATTGCAGATAAAATTGATAACATTACTGGATTCGTTTCAAAAGGTATAAAAGTCTCAAGTTCAAAAGATCCTTATGGAATAAGAAGAGATGCTAATGCTATAATTAAGGTAATAATCGATTTTAAAATGAATTTTGATCTCTATAAATTAATTGAACTTGCAGCTGAAAAATTTACTGACAATGAAGAAGACCAAAAAAAACTTGTAAGTCAATTACAGAAACTATTTTTATCAAGAATAGAAAATATTTTTAGAGATCTTTTAAATTTCAGATATGATGTAGTTAATTCAATTATAAATTCACATGATATCTTATTTGTCTATAAAAGTTTCTTAAAAGCAAAAGATGTTTCAAAAATAGTAGAAACAGATTCTATTAACCTATTAATTACTCTTCATAAAAGACTAAAAAATATAATAAAGGGATTTAATACTTTTTTCATATCTGAAGACCTTCTTATGGGAGATGAAGAAAAGATCCTTTTTGAGATTTATAAGGAATCAAAAACTGAGATTACAGAATTAATCTTTAGTGGCAATTATATTCAAGTATGTTCAAAATTTATTGAGATGAAACCTGTTATAGATAATTATTTTGAAAAGGTTCTGATAATGGCAGAAGATAATAAAATAAAAGAGAACAGAATTGCATTATTACAAAAATTGGATGAGCTGTTATCAAAAATTACAGACTTCTCATTAATAATTGAATCAAATTAGCCACTTATTTATGAAACCCTTATCATTATCTTTTATTTATAAAATCATAAAATAATGAAACACAAAACTATTTTTGAATGTATTGAATGTGGATATCAAAGTCCTAAATATTATGGTAAATGTCCTAAATGTAACAACTGGAATTCTATGATTGAAGTCAAGGAATCTCCAGATGAAACTTTCAATACAGATAAAGAAACACAACAACTTGTAAAACTAAATGAAATAGATCAACTTAAATTAAAAAGAAATTTGTCAGGTTTAAAAGAGTTTGATCGAGTTCTTGGAGGAGGGATTGTACCTGATTCATCAATTCTTATTGGAGGGGAACCAGGCGTGGGAAAATCCACACTTTTATTGGAAATTTCTGGATTGCTTGCCAAAAATGGAAAAAAAATATTGTATTACTCAGGTGAAGAATCTGCAGCTCAAATTAAAATAAGAGCTGACAGACTTAAAATAGATTCTAATTCCATCTCTATTTTAACAATGGCAACTCTTGAAGATTTAAAAAAGGCTGTTCAAGAAGTAAAACCTGACTTTTTAATTATAGATTCAATTCAAACAATTAACTCTAAAAGAGGATCACGCATATCAGGCTCAATTTCATCAATGAGATTTGTTACATCAGAGATAATTGAACTTTCAAAGATTAACAATATAACGGTTTTTATTATTGGTCACATAACAAAAGATGGCCAGATAGCAGGACCAAAAACTCTGGAACATATGGTTGATGCTGTTCTCTATTTTCAAGGTGAGTTTAAATCTGACCTGAGAGTCTTAAGAGCGGAAAAAAACAGATTTGGCCCAGTGAATGAACTTGGTATATTCCAAATGACCTCACAGGGACTCAATTCTGTAAAAAACCCATCTCAGATATTTCTTCAACAAAGTAAATCTTATAACTCTGGGACATCCATTTTTCCAGTAATGCAAGGCTTTCGCCCAATATTAATTGAAATTCAAGCTCTTGTAACAGAAACCCCATTTACAGGAAACCCAAGGAGAGTTTCAGTTGGATTTGATGTTTATAGAATGTCTATGTTAATCTCAATCATTGAAAAAAAACTTAAACTTCCATTTTATAAATCAGATGTATTTATTAACATTACAGGCGGCATGAACATAAAAGAAACAGCAGGAGATCTCGCTGTTCTATCAACATTAATTTCAAGTTATAAAAATCTTGTATTACCAGAAAATATAATTATAATTGGTGAAGTTGGCCTTACAGGAGAAATCAGACCTGTTAATTTTATTGAAAAGAGGATAAAGGAAGCTCTAAGACAGGGTTTTAATAAATTTATTTTACCATCTTTCCAATCAAACTTAAACCATCTCAAGGAAATCTCTATCTTCCCTGTTAAAGATATATATGATTTTTACAATAAAATAAAAGAAATCAAAACATAAAAATAATCATAAAAAAAATCTAAACTGTTGCTTTACTGATCTTCCTTTTAAGTTTATGAATTTGATGTCTAATAATCTTTAGTTGTACATGATCTCTGGCTGCCAATGCTTCTTCTCTCTTTTTCTTCAACCCTCTAATTTTAGATTTTATAGCAG
>JAUXFB010000174.1 GCA_030620255.1 Candidatus Aminicenantota bacterium
GAATTGTGGATATATATATAAATGTACCTCCCTGCAAAAATGATCCCTGCAAAAATTATATATCAGCTGAACCTGCTAAATATGTATTAGAATTAAAGGGAAATAGAGTGAAAGACCTAAACTTAAAAAAAGATGATTTTGTGTTCTTTATTCTTGACAATTAAATTTGATTGGTAATTTATTCTTGCAATAGCTAAGTTATTGTATTAATTTTACTTATTGTTAGGGCTTTATGTCAATTAAAATTAAGGTTTCCCCTGCAGTCAATAGTTTTGGCGAAAAAGCAAATATATAGCTATCTTACAAATGTAAGAAATGTGCAAACCATTAAGATTTAACTCCTGTAAAGGTTAGGTGTTTGTTTTAAGTAAGTTTTCCACATTATTTATGAAATATGGTTGAAAAAATTTTTATAAATTTTATACTAAATTCCCCAGTTTAATTTTTCTGAAAGGAGTTTATAGTAGTTCATATCAATGGATTCAATTATTTTTAGCTTTTTATCGTAAATGTTTACCTTAAAAAAGTCATCTGTTAACATTGGAATTACTTCCTGACCATCAATTGTTATATATACTCCTGTAGTATCAGATAGTAGTTTTACTTTTATTTCAGAATTGTCAGGTATAATGATAGGTCTAAATGTTAATGAGTGAGGGCATATTGGTGTTATAATAATACCCTTTACATCTGGGGTAACTATTGGACCTCCTGCAGAGAGAGAGTATGCTGTTGAACCAGTAGGCGTTGATATTATAAGACCATCTGATCTAATTTCAGCAACTCGAACTTTGTTTATTTCAAGAAGTAATTTAATAATTCTTGAAATATTGCCTTTACTTGCAACAACGTCATTCAATGCAATATATTTTTTTCTTTTAAAGTCAATCTTAAGTAATTTTCTCTCAGATATTTTCAATTTACCATAAAAAATTTGATGTAAGTACTTATCAAGCAGATCTTTGTTCAATTCGGTTAAAAACCCAAGTGTTCCCAGGTTAAAACCTGCAATAGGGATCTGATTTTCAACTACCTGTTTTGCAACTGACAGGAATGTTCCATCTCCACCTATTAGGATTATAATATCAGAATAATCAGCAATTTTTTCTCTTGAAATATCACTTTTTAAATTCAATAAATTTGCAGCAATCTTTTCAAGAATAATTTCAACTTTAAGTTCTTTAAGTATTTCATAAGTTCTTTTTAAATGAAAAGCAACATCATTATGAGGTTTGACAACAATGCCAACTTTTTTAAATTTTAATTTCATCATATATTATTTTATCACTAATTGAATCTTTTTTTCCAGTACCTAAATGAGAAAACTATTTTTGTTTATCTTTTCTATCTTTAATACCAACTTCAGTAAAAGAAATAGCTGAAAAATTTAAATTTTATTTATATTAAATTCTTTTATCTTCTTATAAATGGAAGGTCTGGAAATACCTAAAATTTTAGCGCTTTTTTTAATATTAAAATTTGTTGATTTAAGGGCTTTAATAATCTGGTTTTTCTCAATTTCTTTTAATGTGGATAAAGGTTCTTCTTTTTCAAATGATTTTTTTTGCATTAATATACTGTAAGGTAGATGTTTTATTTTAATTTCCGGACCTGAAACAAAGAGAGAGATCTCATTGATTACATTTTTTAATTCGCGAATATTACCTGGCCATGAGTATTGGAGAAGGGTCTCTTTAACTTCATCATCAAACCTTTCAATGCATTTTGATAGAGTAATATTGGAAATAAAAAGAAAATGTTCAGCAATAGGTATAATATCTGCTTTTCTTTTTCTTAATGGAGGTATATGAATATTAATCTGGTCTACTCTATAGTATAAATCTTTTCTGAAAAGTCCTTTTTTTACCAGTGTTTCTAAATTTTTATTTGTTGCAGTAATTATTCTGGCGTTTATCTTTTTTGTTTTAGCACTTTTTAATGGAGAGATTTCACCTGATTCAAGAACTCTCAATAATTTTGATTGAATAAGAGGAGATAATTCAGAAATTTCATCTAAGAATATAGTTCCATTTCCTGCAAGTATGAATTTGCCGGGAAAGGAAGATGTTGCATCAGTGAATGCCCCTGCTTCAAATCCAAAAAGTTCAGATTCTGCTAAGGTGTCTGGAATTGATGCAGAATTAATAGTAATTAAAGGCTCATTTTTCCTTTTTGATGTGTTATGGATAGCACGTGCTAGTAACTCTTTGCCAGTACCAGTCTCTCCACTAATCAATATTGTATTATCCAGGTCAGTAATTTTAATTGCTTTTTGTATTATTTTTTTCATTTGAAGACTTTTGAAAATGATATCTTCGAATTTTGATTTATCACCCAATTCAGATATAAGTGTCTGATAATCATCCAGCTTTTGGTTTAATTCTATATTTTTCTTTACTGTTTCTAAAATCACATCACGGCCAGCTGGTTTTTGAAGGAAAGCAAAAGCTCCCATTTTTATGGCTTCTACTGCTATATCAATAGTTCCTGTTCCTGAAATTATTATAACTCTGTTTTTATAGTCATTTGAGATCTTTTTTAAAACATCCATACCTGACCCATCTTTTAATGTAATATCTAAAAGAATAAGATCAAATACTCTCTTTTTTAAAGTTAGAATAGCTGTTTTTACTGAGTTTGCTTCACTGACTTCATATTCTCTTCTTTTAAGAATATTTTTTATTGAGTTTCTTAATGAAATATCATCTTCAACAATTAATATTGAATATTTTTTTTCCATTTCAATCACCCTGTAATATTAAATAAACAGTTGTTCCATTTTCAGTACTTTCAATTTCTAAATCTCCTTTCAAGCTTTTCATTATTCCATAAGAAATATATAGTCCAAGGCCTGTTCCTTCCTTTTTTGTGGTAAAAAAGGGTTTAAGTACTTTATCTTTTATCTCTAAGGGAATACCTGGTCCATTATCATTGATTGAAATTATATGCTTTATACTCTTTTTTACTTCTTTGTATTCTGAATAGATTCTTATTGTAATTTCGCCTGTTTCCCCAACTGCATCAAGTGCATTAAAGAGTATATTTAAAAAAACTTGATGTAACCTGCTCTTATCAGCTGACACATACAGGTCTTCATCTATTTCTTTTATTATTTTAACATTAGCAGGGATCCTTTTTCTTGGGATATCTTTAAGAGCTTTTTCTATGAATTCTTTTAAAGAAAAATCTATAATTGATATTTCTTTAAGCTTTGAGAAACTTAGCAGTGATTCTATAAAATCATTAACTCTAAAGGTTTCTTTTTTTATTTTTCTTAAAGCGGATTTAATTTCATCAGGTTTAATATATGAGTCAATGATTTCTTCGATCTCTAAAATGATAGTATTCATTGGTGTTTTTAGTTCATGAGAGATCGAGGCAACCATTTCACCAAGTAAAACTAACCTGTCAAATTTGAATAATCTGTAATAGTTTCTGTCATTTTCATTTTCAAGGCGTTCAGTCTCTATAATTGGTATGAAGATATTTGCAGCTATTTTTATTATTCTATCTATATCTTTTATAAGTTTGGTTTTATTATGCTCAATATGGGCAAGAAGTATCCCGCGATAATAATTTTTACAATATAGGGGAATAATATAGTTTATATTATATTTATCCAATAAATTATTTGAATCTTTATTAAATAGCTCCCAATATATATTTTCTTTTTTATCAAATAGTATAGAACTCTTGCGTGTAATGAAACTCTTTATTAAATTGGAATTTTCATTAAGTGTAATGATTTGAGAGTTATCAATTTTTTCTGGAAAGGGTCTGAATTTATTACCGAATCCATCTCTGTAAAAGATGATAATTCTTTTAAAAGGAATGAATTTTTGAATGATTTTGTGTAAAAGATTTAAAAAATCATTAGGAGAATAGGAATCTTCAATGCTTTCAGAAATTGATTTTATAAATTCAAATTCTTTTATTTTTTTCATATTGTTAAAATTATATACAATTTGAAACAAATTTAATATACAATCTTAAAATATAACTGTCAAGAGGCATTATGATGTTTTGTTTTTTGTATTGTGTTTTATTTAAAATATGTTCTAAATCAAGATTCAGAACGAAAAAACCTTAAAAAAGCTATATTAATATGAAATACAGGGAACATATTGCATATAAAGGCTTTAAGTCTTATAATGTAAAGTGTTTATGAATAGTCTGTTATATATATAATATTGTTAAAGGATATGAAAATATTTAAAACAATCAGCAATGAATTCAGGCAATTTTATTCATTGTCAAAACACTTTTTAACGCGTCTATTTTACAATGATCTATTAAAGTTTGAAAATCAACAGAGAGAACAGCAGATTGTATTGCTGGTGATTTTTTCAGTAAGTATAGGATATATTTCCCAAACAATACTATCA
>JAUXFB010000215.1 GCA_030620255.1 Candidatus Aminicenantota bacterium
TCCTTTATACTGCTTGATATTGTGTTCAAAAAGATCGATTAATTCTTTTAAATTTTTGATATTTCCATTCTCCAATATTTTATATTACCTTTCCTTTTTTATAAATCTAATAATAAAGAACCACAAAGGGTTTGTCAACAGGAAAATTTAAGTCTAAGTCGAAATGTTGAGGTGTCGAAGAGTCGAAGTGTGGGTTTTTACTTGATATTTTTTACTAAATCCTAAATCCCAACCCCAAATCCCAGATCCTACACATTCACTTGCACTTCCACATGGTTTATTGGTTGAATAGTTGATTGGTTTATTAGTTGAATAGTTTATTTTCATTCATCACTATTTACTCATCTACCCATCTACTCATTCACCCATTTACCCATCTACCCATTCACTCATCCACCCATCTACCCTTTTACTTTTTACTCTGTCATTGAACGTTCAAATAGGGGGCTATTCTTTATAATTTAATAGCCATTTTATTACTGGTATAACATGGATTTTGAAATCTTCCTCCTCTATTAATTCCTCTGGACCTGTTGTAAGGATTATCCCCTTTTTTAAACTAAAATGCTTCATTCCCTTTTTAAGTGACCTAATCTCTCTTTCTCTTGTATCAGGTAGAGATATATCAAAGCTGACCTGGATTAATTGGTTGACTCTATTGTTTTTAAAAACCAGAAAATCAATCTCCTCCCCTTTTGTATTCCTCCAGTAATAAAACTCATTCCCTCTCCTTTTGAGTTCAATTGCCACAAGATTTTCAAGTAATCTACTTTTATCTGTATTTATAGAAAGAAATTTTAAAAAACCATTATCAATAAAATATACTTTCCTGGGATACTGTAATTGATCCTTAACATTTCTTGAATAAAATAATGTTTGAAAGAGGAAAAAGGATTTTTCCATATAAGTGATATAATTGGAAATAGTATTTTTACTACAATGAAAACCCATACTCTTTAATGTGTTGGTGAGCTTTGAAATAGAAATCATTAAAGAATTTAAAATAAGTTTGATTGTTGCTCTTAGTAAGGCTTCTTGCTTTAAATTAAATCTTTCAATTAAATCTCTTTGCACCAGGGTTCTAAAGTATTCATGTATCACCTCTTTACGCTCAAGTATACTTGAATCAAACAGTTCAGGAAACCCACCATAAACAAGATATTGTTCAAAAAGCTGATTAAGTTCAACCTCTTTTTGGGAACCAATATGATTAAACTCAACTCCTTTAAATGAAAGATATTCCATAAAACTTAGAGGCAATATTGTATAATTAAGGGTTCTGCCCCTAAGCTCTGTAGGAATCTCTTTTAACCCCAATTTTGAACTGGAACCAGTTACAAACACCTTAAATCCCCTATCTGAAATTCTTCTAAGAAACTTTCCCCAACCTGGTATTATATGAACCTCATCCAGAAATAGAAAACCTGGTTTTTTATGATATATCTCTTCAACAGAATAAAGCAACTGGGTTAATACATTTGTGGATTCAGGAATCCTCTCATCCTCAAAATTAAAATATATGCAGAGTTCATTTTTTATACTTTCCTTTATTAAAAACAAAAGATATGTTTTACCAACCCGTCGAAAACCTGTGAATGTAAAGATCTTATTTATTTTTTTTCTTAATAATCCTTGTATATCAAAATCTCTTTGTTTCAGATCTTTTATTATAATCCCATCATTTTCAATTAAAATGTCTTTTATAATCCTTTTTATTTCCATTTTATCACTCCTACTATACAATTTCCATCAATATTGTATAGTAAGATATATATTTTGTCAAATAAAAAATATAGGCATGACTTTGGGCAGGGTTGAATGGACTAATAATTAATTGGTTGAATAGTTGATTGGTTTATTAGTTGAATAGTTTATTTTCACTCATCACTATTTACTCATCTACCCATCTACTCATCCACTCATCTACTCATCCACCCATCTACCCATTCACTCATCATTCTCTTTAAATAATTACCAAACTCTTTTAATTTATCTTTAAATAATTCTTTATTAATCTCATCTTCGGAAAAATCAACAATTTTAAAATTTTTAAGATACAGTTCCAATCTCTTCTCTATAATTCTATTAAAAAACCCGCGATTTTTAAATCTCTTAAATTCTTTTAAAAGCACAATGAAATTCAAACCATCCTGAGGATATAAGATCTTTTTTATCTTCAAGTTTTGTAAAGTATCCTCAGCCAAAATCTTAAGCCTTATAAGTTCAATATCACCTGAATCTGATTCACACAGATCTTTTATCCATATATTATTTTTTATACTCTCAATATCCGGGAAAATCAGATAATACTGTTTCAAGAAATGAAATGTCTTTAATTTTAAATTCGTATATACTTTTATATCATCTGGATCAAGCTTATCATACTCTGTCCATTCTATTCTATAGTTTTGAAATTCATATGAAAAATTTACCAGATCCCTTATTTTTATTAAAGATTTGCCTGGAGATAAATCTTTAATATTTTTAATTCTCTCTTTGAAAAAAATGAAACTATCTTTATCTGAATAAACATTTACCCTTTTAACTATATTATTAAAAAAGAATAAAATTGGTAATATCTGAAAGTTTTGATCAACTTCATTATTGATCAGATCATAAATTTTTAGATCAACAATTTTTTCAAATTTTTTATTTGAAAATTCATTAATACTTTCAAAAATTTCCTCTTCTTTTATTTTTATCAAAAATATTGATACATAAATATTGAATTTTAATCTTTTATCAATACTTTCAGGAAAATCTAATTCTTTTATTTCATTTAAATCAAAAAAACTTAGTTTCTTTAACCAATTCAGTATCTTAACAAAAGCTTTTTGATCTTTTCCCATCTTTTTTTCAATTTCAGGTCCATTTATAATTTCTTTTAATCTTTCTGTTTTGTAATCTATAAAAGTTTCATTTGATCCTATTATACTCTTATAAATTTCATTAAGTTCATCTTCTATTTTTAAATTAAACTTATAAAATATATTGTCTGAAGATTTTTCTTCTTTCAACTTCAATGTGCTTTTTTTAATAGTTTTATGAGCCTTTTTTTTTAAAAAATCGCTTTTTTCTTCATTTGTCCCTTTTTCTCCAAAAGGTACAAACAGGTAAACAAAAAAGAGGATTATAATAATGAGCATTACAACCAAAATGAATATAGAACGTTGATCATGTGTTTTTAGCATCTCTATTCAATTATAATACATAAGGTAAAAACACGCAAATTTGACAATAAATTCAGATTAATGTATTTTTTTCTATATGAAAATTTCAACACTAATCATCACATACAATGAAGAAGATAGACTTGAACCTACATTGAAAAGTTGTTTTGAAATTTCGGACGAAATTGTAGTGATTGACTCATTTTCAACAGACAAAACACTTGAAATAGCAAAAAAATATAAAGCGAAAATATTTCAAAACAAATTCATTGATTATGGCTCTCAAAAAAATATTGCTCTTATAAAAGCAAAAAATGAGTGGGTTTTAAACCTTGATGCAGATGAAAGAGTTTCTAAAGAACTGAAAGAGAATATAATTAAATTAAAAAAAAAACATGAAATGAATGCTGATGGATTTCTTATTAATAGAAAGACTTTTTATATGGGTAAATGGATAAAACATTCTGGTTGGTATCCAGACAGAAAACTCAGATTATTCAGAAAGAGCAAGAGCAGATGGCAGGGAAGAATTCATGAAAGGTTAATTTTAAATGGGAAAATCCAAAAAATTGATGGAGATATCCTTCACTTTACATATAGAAATATAACAGACCATATAAAGAGAATAAACAGATATTCA
>JAUXFB010000046.1 GCA_030620255.1 Candidatus Aminicenantota bacterium
GGAAACACAACTGGAGAATATCTTAAATACTTGAAAAGATCAAACTTGCTAAAAAAAACCAATCCTAATTATGTGATAGTAATGCTTGGTACAAATGATGTAAGAATAGATAGAGACAATACACCGATCAATCAATTCTGCAACAATATGAAAACAATCATCAAAATAATAAAAAATCATAAAAATCCAGATGGTTCAAAAATTATTATTTTCATAGCTACAATACCACCCATTTTTAACATTGATTTAAATCCATTTAATGAAACATCAAAAACAAGAATTGATAAAGAAATTGTCCCTTTAATAAAGAAAATAGCAAAAGAAGAAAAAATTAATCTTATAGATATATATACTTTTTTTAAAAATAAACCCGAATTACTACCTGGAATACATCCAAATAAAGATGGATATTTATCTATAGCTAAATTTATGTTTAAAAATATTCTTCCATATATAAAGGGATTGGAATTATTACATAGGAACAAGGAAAAACTTCCATCCCGCTTTAAAGGAAAAATTGCTTTCCAATCCAATAGAGCAGGTAATGAAGATATTTTTATTATAGACAAAAATGGAGTAAAGCAGATAACATATTCTCAAGCTAATGATGGTTACCCATCTTTTTCTCCAGATGGGGAAAATATTGTATTTCAATCAGATAGATCTGGAAAACTTGAAATCCATGTCACAGACATAAATAAAAATATAAAAAGACTATTTGAATCTCCAACTGAAGATAAAGCCCCATTCTGGACATATGATGGTAAGTACATATTCTTTTGTAGAATTGTTAAAGGAAAGGAGCAAGTATTTAAATATAGCCTATCAACAAAAAAAATAGAACAAATAACAAATTATAAAGGAAGAAATGCTTTACCTGCTGTCTCTCCATCTGGTAGATATATGCTTATTACCTCTCACAGATTCATTGGATGGAATATTTATAAAGTTGACCTCAAAACAGGTGAACATGATAAATTTGCAACAGGGTATGGTGCATGCAGAGCAAAATATTCACATTCAGGCAAATTAGTTGTTTTAGTGTCTCATGAATTTGATAAAAAAGGAGATCTGTTTTTAACTTCTCCTGACAAATTCTCACCAATAAGATTAACAATTGACTCCGAAAATGCCGACTATTTCCCTGCTTTTTCTACTGATGATAGATACATTGTTTATTCATCAGCTCCAAAAACAAAATCAAAGCATTACAATATTAAAATTATAGAGATATCAACAAGAAAAATCTGGGAAATCACATCATCTCAAGCTAATGACAGATTCCCATATTGGGGAAAAGATTGAGAAAAACATTAAGAAATATAATTATTCCTCTTATTATTACAATAGGGATCTTATATATTTTTTTTAAGGACATCTCAATAAATGACATAAAAAAGGCTTTTTCAAACATTCCAACCACCTATCTGTTTCTGTTTATTCTTCTCTATATTATTGGAACTATTTTAAGAGCTATAAAATACAATGTACTTATATCAAAAAAACTCAAGTTTAAAGATATTTTTTTAATTACTCTGGTTAGAAACTTCTCAGTTGACCTTTTACCTGCAAGATCTGCTGCTTTGATCTTCTATTCATATTTAACAAAAAAGAAAGGAATATCATTAGAAGAAGGAGCTTCAAGCTTTATTGTTTCTATGTTCTATGATGCATTAGCCTTATCCCTTTTATTAGGAACTATGTTCTTCTTTGTTAAAACTCAAATGAATCAGACTATCATATATATAGGGCTATGTTTTATTTTTGTAGTTTCTATAATCATTATTTTCTTTACTGATAATATAATTAATCTGCTTCTAAAAATAAAATTAATAAAAAAAATTTCTAAACTTAAAAATATTTTAATAAATATTCATGAATATCTTATTGAACACAAAAAAAATTCAGAAAGACTATACCTATTTTTTCTGAGTTTTATAATCAGATTCATAAAGTATATCTCAGCATATATATTATTTGTAGGAATTGTTGAAATCACTGGTTCTATTCAATCTCTTTCAATGTTCAGCTTTGGGCTTGCAGGAACAGAGCTGTCATCACTCCTACCCATTCAAGGACTCGGAGGCTTTGGTACATGGGAACTTGCATTCGCATTTGTTTTTAAAGTTCTTGAAATCCCTGGAAATGTGGACCCACGTTTAACAGGCATTGTTATTCATATAACTACACAAGCGTGGGAATATTCTATTGGGTTACTTGCTTTTCTCTATATTTCATTTGAAAGAAAAAAAAGCCAGCACAAAAAAACTATTTAAAATCTTTCAATTATTGCCGCTCAAAAACACTCTTTTCACTCTCAACTTCTTTTTCATTATGTTCAGCAGTAACTGTAACTGCGTATTCATATTTTTCAGCATCAGATTGATTTCTAAATCCTGATATAGTATGAATGTATTCATAATTATTAACTGATTCATTATAATTAACTTTAGTCAAAAATTGCCATTCATCAGCTTCATTTGCCCTAAAATACAAACTAAAATTAACTAATTTATCAAATTTATCAATGTTTTCAGAATTCTTTTCCCATTGTAATTTATTCATCCCCTGCCTGAAAAGATAGCCCTTAATAATATTAGCTTCTACTTTTGCATTTATGGGTGGATATGGTGAATCAATAGCATGTATAGTTATAGAAGTGTGCCCCATAAGATTGTTATCATCTGATGCATATAAATGGACCTTATAATATCCTTCTTCTGGAAATTGTATTGTCAGATCTTTTCCTTCATTAGAATTTCCCTCACCCCAATATTTTGCTGTACGTACGTAATAACGCAAATTCCTTATTTTTGAGTTTGAACTTCCATAAAAAGTAACATCCGTATTAGTAATAACATTTTCTTTTTCAGTAGTTAATGTCACTTTTGGCCCTCCTGCAGGTTGACCTATCTTTTGATACCAGGATTGTTCATTGCCAGTCCACACACAATGAACATCCCCATTGTTATCTACTTCCAATTTTGGAACTCTTGGCTCTTTCGTTAAGTTAGATACGCTATACGAATTTGATTTTATAATGGAACCAGTTTCAGTGTCAACATTAAATCTTATGAAATATGGCTGGTGCCCACCCTCATATCCACGTACAGAAATAGCATAAGCTACATCATTCTTAGCAATTAATAGACCAATCATTGTAACATAACCGTTTCCATCGTTTAATAAACTATATTTCCAGAAGTTACCTTCACCAACTTTATTATAAGGCAGAAATATCAATCTTATAGTTTGATCCCTTCTGGTAAAAATACCATAGACATTACCTTCTGAGTCTAGTTCCATTTCAGGCCAATAACAAGAAGGATCACCTCCCGGTACTTGATATGCAACCTCGAATGACCCTTTTTCACTTTTGTCATAATCAGAATAATTAAATATCATGGACCAACAAGCTTCTGTTCCATCCATAAAGATTCCTAATAATTTATTTTTAACAAAAACAGTTGCTTGATGAATAGATTTAGTAGTTCCCTGACATGATAGATTTTTTAAATCCGACCATTCCTCTTTTGCTTTTGTATATTTTCTATAAACTATATTGCTATATACTTTACCTAGAGCATCGGGATCTTTCGGATGCTGCCATGAAATATACAAATCTTCAGTTTCATGATCCATTGAAATTTTTGGCCAGGCAGAATTCTTTCTTATAGTTGCAAACATTTTACTTTTTGTCCAATTAAATGATTTTGTATCTTCATTATAAACGCCATAAGCATAACCAATATCCCTGTTCAATCTAGAATTTCCATCTTGAAAAGACATATGGAGTACACCATTATGATCTTCAACTACATGAGGGAATTGAGCAGCAAATGTACGATTAATTGCCATCTTTTTTGGACCCCACTTTTTTGTTTCATGATCCAAGATTCTATAAACAATATTAGAACGGGATTCTTTCATCCCTTCACCCCAGAGAACAAGAATATCCCCATTATCTAGAACCTTAATTGAAGAATGCTTTGACCAATCCGGGTCTATAATCTGACCAGCATCATTTTTATAAATAACCTCATCACCGGCTTTATATTCTGAAAGATTGTAATTACCAGCAAGTAACACTACTGAAAAAAATATAATACTAAAAATAATTATAAATATTTTCTGAATCCTCATTATTTATCCTCCTTTTTAAAAAGAAAACTTATAAACAAATCCAATATGGAGTTTCCCTCCACCTAGATCAGCTTTTTCATCAAAGTTTTCTATAGACTTCTTCACAAAATCGTATCTCAAATCAGCAAATAGATCTATCTTTTCGCTGATTTTCAAGCGTACTCCCCCGATTAAAGATATACCAAATGCATTTTCAAAAGAAGCATCTGGATTATATATATTTTCTTCTTTAACTCTAAAAATCACCCCAGCAATACCAATATATGGTTTTATTTTTGAATTAGTTTTAAAAAGATATTTGCCACCTATGTAAATTGGAATCATTGTTATAGTAGACTCTTCATCTACAATCTCTATAATTCCCTTTTTATTAAGGTATCCTACATTTAGAAATATTTCGTAATTATAGTTTATATTATATGAAATGTTTAGTAAAACACTGAAAAGTCCTGATGAATACACGGTTTTAAATGTTCCATCAACCATTGAGCAATATCCAAATCCAGCGCCTATATCCAGGCTATTTTTACGAATACGCTTTTCAACAGGTTTTTCAATTATTTCCTCTTTTACTTTTTCCTCTTCTTTCTTTTTAATAACCTTTTCTTCTTTTTTTATAACTTTTTCCCTCTCCACAATTTCTTTCTCTTCTTTAGCTTCTTTAACTTTCTTTTTAAATTTACGTTTTACGAATTTTCCTGTTTCAAGATCTTTTACCATTACTTTTATCTTTACATTATCTTTTAGACACTCAAATCTCTCTTTAAGTGTTCCTTCTTTCGAAGATAGGATCTCTGATATGATCATTTCATCTCCAGCAGAAAGTCCCTCTAAAATCAATATTTTTCCTTTTTCTTCTGGGCCAGTTTTTAAATATACTTTTTTTGCACGTTTTTCACTTATTATATATACAAATTCCCCTTCTTTATCAGTAAAAATATCTTTTCTAGAAAGTACAATGACATTTTTATGTTCCTCTTTAAATACATGAAGAGTTACATTTAATCCATCCTGAATTATTTTATCCTGGTTATTTATCAAAAGAAATATTTTGTTCTCAGTAACTTTAGTTACTTCTGCATATAAAACATCCTCTACCCCTGTGATTTTAAAAGGGATTTTCTGCCCTTCTGAAAACATGGCTTTATCCGATTCTGTTATTGTAATATATGCCAGCATTTTTTTATCATTCACTATTTTGGCTATTATTGAAGACTCAGAGACTTCAGTATCTTTACTGACTTCCAATGATTTAATCTTACCTTCAATTGGTGCCTTTATAATATAATCAGAAATCTTTGACTTTATCTCTTCAAGTTTTAATTTTGCTTCATTTATCTTTTCTTCAGCCTGTTTCTCAGCTCTTTCACTTCTTACTTTCCAATGTGTTCTTTTAAAAAGTACTGTATCCCATTTCTTTATCTCTTTTTCTGCATTCTCTATTTCATCTTTAAGAGCATTATTAATAACAGCAATAACCCAATCCTTAGAAATCAGATCATCTTCATAAACTCTAATATCTGTTATAGTTCCTGAAACAGTACTTGTAACGACTTCTGTCTCTGCATTAAAAGTAGCTGAAAAGTTTTTATATTCTTTAAAATCTACCTCTTTTATCTTCTCAACCTGAACTTTAACTCTTTTTGGACACTTTACTTTTTTTTGTTCTTTTTTTACCTCTTCTGAATTTCCAAATGTATTCAAAGAAAATATAGCCAATGCGATCAAAACAACCAATATACCTCTCAATTTCTTCACTAAAACCTCCTGATTTTTCAAAGATGACATACAATGAGCAGATATTATATAAAATAAAAGTTCCAATGTCAAACCTAAAAATTGCACCACTAAAAACTTGCACTTAGTATTTCATAATGCTATAATTTCTATCTTTAAAATGGAAATATATTATGCTTAAACCATTAAATAAACATTCAAAATACATCTATATACTCATTTTTTTATTCATATGTTTTTTATTATATTTTCTATTTTTTAAAGAAAATAATAAAAAAAATGAATTAAAAAGAATAGATCTTGACCAAAAAAATCATTACAACAAATTTTCATTTTCCTCTAAATCTTTTTCTTTAAGAAAAGATGATTCTTTTTTGTATCTTATAAAAAACAATCACGCTACTACAATAAAGGGATTTTTAGTAAAAAAAAACAACATAAAAAAGAGAATAAATTCAATAAAAATAACTCCTAATCTTAGAGGGAAATATTATATGAATTTTTATTCATTTTTCTCAAACCCAAAAGAAAATCTATTCAGTTTTTATGTAGAGCAAATAAGAAATAATAAAATCATAAGAATAAGAAAATTTGATAACATAAATTCATTTAAAAAGCATCAACTCTCATGGTCATTAAAGAAAAAAGACATAATTAAGTTTAATATTAAAGGAATGGCTATAGGTTTTATAAGCAACCCTATTTTTTATCCTATTATGGAAAAGACGACAAAACATTTTGTCTTTATAATAGTAGCTGACACTTTAGCAATAGATCATATAGGGATATATAATAATAAAAAAAAATGTACTCCAAACATAGATGAATTTGCAAAAGATTCTGTAATATTTAATCAAGCTTACACAACTGCTCCATGGACATTACCTGCGCATATGTCATTTTTTACCGGACTTTATACTTCCCATCAAGTAAACTATGGAAATGAAAAACTCAATAAGGATATTAGGATTTTATTTGAAGACCTACAAAGCAAATTCATAAATTATTGCATCAATGCTAATGGAAATATTTCAAGCCTGTATGGTTTTGCCAGAGGGTTTGACTTTTACAATGAATCTTACAAAGATCATTCTTCCAGATTAGCTTCAAAGGAATTGTTTAAAAAAGCAAAAGAACTTGTTTTAGAAGAACGCTACAATCATGTACTGTTCTTACTACACACATACCAAATTCACACACCATATTTACCTGAAGCCAAACTTGCAAAACAGTATTATAACAATGCTTTATATAAATTCAGTTTCAATATGATGGGATTTATAAAAAATGGAAAAGAACTCTTTAAAAAAGTCACAAAAGAAAAGAGAGAAGAAATAATAAAGATTTATGAAGCGGGAATTTATACATTTGATTTTAGATTTGGAGAATTTTTGAAATTTTTGAGGCAAAACAAAATATACAACAAATCAACAATCATATTACTCTCAGACCATGGAGAAGAATTCAATGAACATGGAGCATGGGAACATGGGCACTCTCTTTACAATGAATTAATCAAAATTCCATTAATAGTCAAATTTCCAGAAAATAAATATGCTGGGATGAAAAACAATAAAATTGTTTCATTTGTCGATATTTTACCAACTCTTATGGATTTGTATAATATAAAACACAAAAAGAACAATCCGATAGATGGGATTTCACTTTTAAAAACAATAAAAAATATAGATAAAAATAAAAAAAGGTTAATTTATTCATATTTAGCTCCTGATGCGTTAAGAAAAGGTATACCTGAAAAAATTGCAATAATTACTGATAATATAAAATATATATACAATAAACCAATGAATAACAAACAAATAGAATTCTTTAAAACTTCTCCTCCAGAAATCAAAAATGAAATGTTTGATATATTTAAAGACCCCCATGATAAAAATAATATATTATTTAAAAACAGAAAAATTGAACAGAAGCTTTATAAATTGATAATTAAATTAAAAGTAAAAAAGGGTAAAAAAGGATACTTAAAAGAATTAGAAAAACAGATGAAATCATTAGGTTATCTTTAAACACAACATAAAAACAGACAATATAATTACTTACTGAAAGAGTTGACAAAATAGTAATAAACTAATATATTAAATGTATAATGAA
>JAUXFB010000214.1 GCA_030620255.1 Candidatus Aminicenantota bacterium
ATCAATACCATTCTTAAAACAAAAACTCTCTGTATGGGATGTTGTTGCTCTTTTTACAAGTTTTTTTGGAGTTGTAGTTATTGCTACAAAAGGCAATTTGTCAAATTTCGCAATTTCCAATATTTCTGGTGTAGTTCTTGCAGTGATCAGTTCTTTTATATGGGCTGTATACTGGTTATTAAATACTAAGGATAAACTGGATCCAGTTTTAAGACTTTTTTATAATTTTACTTTTGGTTTTATTTTTACTTTAGTTTACTATTTAATTTGTTACAAGGTTACTATGCCTCATGTTTATGGAGTTTTAGGAGGAGTTTATATTGGTCTTTTTGAAATGGGAATCACATTTTATTTCTGGATTTTAGCAATGAAATACACTAATGCAACTGTTAAAATAAGTATTCTTGTATATATTGCACCTTTTATATCATTAATTTTCATTTATTTTTTTGTTGGAGAAAAAATTCTATTTTCATCTGTTTTTGGGTTGGTTTTTATTGTTTCAGGAATTTTAATACAACTGTATAAAAAAAGAGGACAGCGGATGTAATCTTTATATGCTTAGTGTTTAGCTTTGAGTTGATGGGTAGATGAGTGAAGTGTGAATCTTAGTTTGCTTTATTATTGCCTTGATATTTTAATAAACAAACAGCTTTTTGGGGCATATTGCATCATAAAAAAAACACTATGAAATTAATTATGTTCAAAACCAAGGAGTTTTTTGAAGCGTGTTGTAACTGAATCTGATATTGAATATAAGGTTGGAAGGATAATTAAAGTAAAAAAGGTTGATGTTGTTAAGCCTCCGATTATTGCAATACTAATTGGCGCCCACATCTGGGCTCTTCCCTGGCTCGCTTTAAATAATTGTGGTAAAAGTACGGGCAAAGCCATTGGAAGAACACCGAAAATTGTTGTAATTGCAGTCATTATAATAGGTCTCATTCTATCTTTTCCAGCTTGAACAATAGCTGTATTTTTCTCAATCCCCTTTTTTCTTAGTTTCAAGATCCTGTCAATTAATAAAATTCCATTGTTTACAACAATACCGAATAGGGTCAATAAACCAAGATATGAAGCATTATTTAGAGTTATATCAAAGATTGTAAAGAAAAGAGCAACTCCGAAAAGAGCAAGAGGAACTGTCATTAGTATTGTTAGAGGATGAATAAATGATTCAAATAGGGATGCCATAATAATATAAATGAATATTAGTGCCAGAATAATAGCAAGGTTTGAGCTTTCCTGAGATTCCCTGAACCTTCTCCAGCGTGAACCAAAGCTCCATGAATATCCTTCCGGGAATTTTATTGTATTCATGGCCTGTTTAATTTTATTTGTAATTTTCATCATTCCTTTTGATTTCGAATTAATCATTATTCTTAATTTTGATTTTTTGTTTTCCTTTCGTATTGACATTGATCCCATTCTATAAGAAAAGGTAGAAATTGCAGATACAGGGATTCTTTTTGATGCTGTTCTTAAACTTATATTTTTTAAATCATCTTGATTGAACCCTTCATTATTTTGCATCTTTAAAATAATATCAATTTCCTTATTTTCAGTTTTAAATTTTCCTATAGGACGGTCTGAGATAGATGACATTAAAACCCGGGCTACCTGTCTGCTATCAACACCAGAACTTTCTGCTTTTTCCCGGTTAATTTTAACCATAAGTTGAATTTCACCACCTTCAAGATCTGTTGTTATATCTTCAATTTCATTAATATACTTTAATTTTTCTTTAACAATTGGAACTAATTCTGTTAATTGCGTGAAATCCATTCCTATTAATTCAACTGAAATACCTGCTGAGTGACCTCCTCTTCCCCTTCTTTCACCAAATTCCATTGTTACTCCTGCTTTTTTGGGAAAGAGTTCTTTAAGACTTTTTTTTGTTTCAGAAATAGAAGACCCTGATTCGCTAAGGTAAAGTGTAATATCTCCAATATATTGTCCACCTCTTTTATTAGTAATTCCATAGTATGAAGATATATTTTCTATTGCAAGTTCTTTTTTTTTGTTTTTTAATTTATTTTCATATATATTGAAAAGATCATTCATCTCGATCAAGCTATAACTTTGTGGCATTATTATCTGAGCTCTTATTCTTCTCTCTTCACTCATTGGGGAAAATTCTTTCTCTACATTTGACATCATTACAAAAGCTGAAATTAAAATTCCAATAGCAATAGATATTGTTAATGCTTTAGTTTTCCAGCTTTTTATTGTAAAACTGATAATTTTTTCATAAATTGAGGTTAGTTTTACAAGCCATTTTGCCTTTTCTTTTGTTTTACCTTTTAAAAGTTTTGTTCCAGCAAGAGGTATAAATGTTAGAGATACAATAAGAGAAGCAACTAATGCTATTGATATTGTAAGTGCAAAATCTCCCATCCATCTCCCAAAACCTGAGCCAGAAATAAAGCTTAAAGAAATAAACACAACAAGAGTTGTTAATGTTGATGCAGTTACAGCTAATGCTACTTCACTACTACCTTTTATAGATGCCTCGAATGGGGAGTATTTCTTTTCCTGACGAAGTCTGAAGATATTTTCCAATACAACAACACCATTATCTACAAGCATTCCTACTGCCATCATTAATCCACTTAAAGATATGATATTTATTGTAATTGAAGTATTGAATAATGTTCTGTACATATACATAAAACTGAATGTAAAAACAATTGACATTGGAATTGCAGTTGCAATAATGATGGTGCTTCTGAATTTTCTTAAAAAGAATAATAAAGTAAGAATTGCAAGCATAGCTCCAATAATTCCTGCATAAGAAAGGTCCCTCAGGCTGTTGAGTATATCTTTTGATTGATCATTAAAATATAGTATATTAATATTGTTCAGATTTTTTCCCTTTTTTTGGATCTTTTCCATTGTAGATTTTACTCTTTTACATACATCCACAACATTTGAATTTGATGCCCTATATATGCGGAAGCTAAGAGCATCATGTGAATTCAATTTGTAAAATCTTTCTTTTTCAGGATATGTATATGTAATTTTTGCAACATCTTTGATCTTTAAACCTTTATCATTTAAAGGGAGCTCTTTGATATGTTTTACATATTTTAATTCTCCGGGGATTCTTAATACAAATCTTCTATTCTCTTCAACATATCCAGCAGAAATATTGATATTATTATTTCTAATTGTACTAATAAGGTCAAGAATGTTTATTGAAGATGTATAAAACAAACTTGGGTTTAGAGTAATTACTAACTGCTTGTTTCTAAGTCCTCTTATATCAACATTTGCCACACCTTCAATCCTTTCAAGGTCAGGCTGTATTAAATTTTCAGATGTATCGTAAAGATTTTTTAAATCACCACCCGGGATAGAAATACTAAAAGAGATGACTGGGAAATCAGATGTTGACCAGCGTCTTATTCGAATTTTTTCAATATCATCCGGTAATTTATATCTAATTTGATCAATTTTATCTCTTATCTCCATTGAAGCATAATCCATGTTTGTTCCACTTTTAAATTCAAGATGTACCCTGGAGCTTGAAGATGAAGATGTGGATTTTATATTTTTCAAATTGTTAATTGTAGATAATATCTCTTCAATGGGTCTTGTAATTGTTCGTTCAACCTCTTCAGGTGATGATGAAGGGTAAGGGACTTGCACCATTAATCCAGGAAAGGAGATGTCCGGAAACATTTCTAAAGGGAGCTTGATTAAAGAAATTATTCCTACTGTTGCAATTATAATCATTGCTACAAGCACTGTAACTGGTCTTTTAAGTGAGAATTCAGGAAGATTCACGTTTCCTTCTTATACTTTAAGTTTTATTTTCATA
>JAUXFB010000075.1 GCA_030620255.1 Candidatus Aminicenantota bacterium
AAATAATCAACAATATTTAACAGGAACTGAGCATTTGGAGAATTCCCCTCTTCATCAAGAAGATTATCTTTTAATATTTCAGTTGATCCAATCAAAAATATCTTACCAGGTCTTCCTTTAGGTAAAACACCTTTGCCTTCTCTTAGTTCAGATTCTTTATATTTGGGCTTGGGCTTCTCTTTATTTTTCCCATCTTCCTCTTTTTTATCATCTTCCTTTTTTGGTTTTTCTGGTACGGGTTTTTCAGCAAAATAACTAGGGAACCTTCCTTCTAATAGATATGCTAAAGATCTACTTTTTTTATCTTTATCTGAAGCTGGTGGCTTTATAAACATTGGGATAAGATTAATTCGTCCTGACATCTCCCAGGATTTATCCGAAGAGGATAATAGTTCGTAACTTTTCAATCCATTTTCTTTGATTTTTTCTTTATTTATTTCCAATGGTGATGTTTTCAGAATAATTAATTCTTTAATATTTTCCATAAAAGGAAAATCATGATTTATATTTTTATCTTTTATGATTGGAGCAAAATAAATTGGCATTTCACCTTTATTTCTATCTCTATTAATGTAACAACTTTCATCCATTAAATAAGATTTTTTAACTTTCGCACCGTAATGGTGTAAAAGCCTTTCCAGGCCTGTATTTAGAGGAAGATAAACTGGCTGATTAAGTCCATACATCTGCTTTTGTTTTTGCTGTATCTCTCGAAAAGAATCCATAAAAATCGCTAAAGATTTTCCTTTCATTAAGAACTGATCTATTTGAAATAACTCCCAATCAGAAAAATTCTCCTTTGCACCTGCTATAATCAAAGTATCAATACTGTCAGTAATATCTTCACTTTTTAAATCAATCTGTTTAATAGCATAATTCTTACTCAAAAGGGAATTCAACTTTGTTAAAGAACTCCGGTTTGGTTGTAGCATTCTGTACTGAGGAGGCAGTTGTTGAGATATAGAAAGAGTACCATTTGAAGATAGATAACCAATATCTTCATTTATATTAATAAGATTGTCAACATTCTCATTAATAAATCCCTCAATATTCTTCATATCAATAATTTTATATTTTTCTTCTAACCCTCTGCTGGTCAAGGCTATATCTTTGTCAAGCAATTGTTTTTCAAAAGACTTATCTCCATACTCCATACCAATTGCAAGTATACCTTTTCCTGCAGGAACACTTATTCCATTTGAAGTTTTAAACCCATTCCATTGTAAACTGAATCTTTCATATTTTTCCATTTTTGTATCAATACCTTCACCCTTTGAGGGATCAACATAAACAAATTCCAGTTGATCGTAATTCTTTTTATTAAGTTTATTCACAAGCTCCTTAATATTATACTTTAACTCATTTAAACCCTTGAGTTTAACAATACTTGCTATCTGATTAATTGATGAAGATTGAATCAGTTTGATCTTTATTTTTTCAGGAAGGTTCAATAATGCGGAAATTTTGTTGTTCATCCTTTTTATTGTAGTTGTGATCTTATATTCAAGGCCCTCTGTTGATGTAACAGCAGGCATTTTTTCAATAATATCACCATGTATGAATACAATTCCCATATAAGCTCTCTGAACCTTTGCCTCATCTTGTTCAATTTTTTGAACATTAACAGGGTAAATACCATAACTTTGAGCCATTTTTCTATTTTCTTCTGCTTTTTCACTTAGATCTCCCTCTTTAGCACTTACATTATAAAAGCTGTAACTCAGATAGTTATTTGCATGAATTCCATACTCTTCTAATAGATCATGAAGATATCGTTCAATATTATTATATGGGGAGGGAAGGTTCTTTGAAAAAAAGACATTGATTGTAAGGGGTTCTTTTAATGTTGAAACAACATGTTTACTTGCTTTTGATAAAGAATAAAGCTCATTTGAAGTCAAATCTACTCTAAAGAAGAGGTTTGTTCCAACAAGGTTTATTAACACTAATATAATTAAATATAAAGCAAATTTATAATATTTATTTTTATTTTCAAAATTTTTCTTGTCCATTTTTAACTCCTTATTTCTTTTCCTGCATTATTAAATTTGTTCCATATAGAGAAATGAATGAAACAGATAGAAAATATAGAATGTCTCTACTGTCAACAACACCTTTAGCAATGTTCTGGAAGTGGAAACTAGCACTCATATACTGGAAAAACCCTACAAAAGCATTAGGAAGGAAAAAAATAAGAAAATCAATTAAAAGTGTGAAAAATACACAAATTGACATAGCAGTAATAAATGCAATGACCTGATTTCTAGTCATAGAAGAGGCTAATATCCCAATTGCACAATAACTTGCACCTAAAAGTAAAGTTTCTATATATCCACCAATTACAGGTCCCCAGTCAAGTTTTCCCATAAAAGAAACAGTAACAGCATATATAACTGTAGGAGCTAACATCACACCCACAAAAGCCAGAGCAGCTAAAAATTTTCCAACTATTATATCTCTGAATGTTACTGGCATTGTTAACAGAATCTCATATGAACCAATATTTATCTCTTCAGAAAAGAGGCGCATAGTCACTGCTGGTATAATAAAAGCCAATGTTACTGGAAGAATAGAAAAAAATCTACTCAAATTAGCCTGGCGATTCAGGAAAAATGTTGAAAAAAACAGCCATCCAACTATTAAAAGAAATATAGAAATAACAATATAAGCAATTGGAGTGAAAAAATAGGATTTAAATTCTTTTTTAAAAATATTGTTTATGTTTTTCATTTGCAATTCCCCTTTGTTATTTTTCTGAATATATCTTCAAAAGATTCGATATTCAGAGACTCTCGCAAATCTTCGAGCCTGTTATCTGCAACTATTTTACCCTCATTTAAAATAATCATACGATCACATGTTGCTTCAGCTTCACTTAAAATATGAGTTGAAAATACTATTGTCTTTTTCTTTCCAATACGTTTTATAATCTCCCTTGTTTCAGCAATTTGATTTGGATCTAAACCAGAAGTTGGTTCATCAAAAATTAAGATTTCAGGGTCTCCCATTAAAGCATGTGCTATGCCAACCCTCTGACGATATCCTTTTGAAAGCTCTGCGATTGTCATGTGCATTACTTCATTCAAACTACAAAGCTCTGCTAACTCTTGTATATGAGAGATCTTTTTTTTCTTTTCAACGTGTTTTATATCAGCAACATAATTTAAATAATCAAAAACAAGCATGTCATGATAAATCGGAGCAGATTCAGGCAAATAACCTATAAGCCTTTTGATCTCAATCTGATTTTCATAAATATTGTAATCTTTAACCTGAATATTACCTGAAGTTGGATTTAAATATCCTGTTAAAATTCTGTAAGTAGTTGTTTTACCAGCACCATTAGGGCCAAGCAAACCAAGAATTTCCCCCTTTTTTACTTCAAAATTAATATTATCCAGAGCACAAAGATCTCCATAATACTTTGTCAAATTTTCTACTTTAATCATAGAGTTCTCCTTTTTCGTAAAATATTATATCTTTATATATATCTCTTTAATCATACATAAATTCAATATAAAATTATGCTAAATTTTAGCAGATATACAGTTACTGTCAAGTATTGTTATATATAATATTTAAATTTTTTTAAACAAAATATTCTATTTATTTTTTTTTATTAATATTTTTTTCAGATCATTCTTGGAGATATTATGTTTCTCTTTAAAATATTCAAATATATCATCCCTGGAGGTTATTTTTAAGGCTTTTTCTTTTTTATTTTTTTCAAAGTTACCCTCAATAATAATAACTATTTCACCTAAAATAGTTTCAGATTCAATTATTTTAGCAGATTCGATTAATTCACCTCTTATTATTTTCTCATTTTTTTTACTTATTTCTTTAACAACAGCAAATCTTCTATTTCCAAATACAGATAAAGCCGCTACAAGAAAATTCTCAACTCTTCTTGGAGATTCGTAAAAAACTAAAGGATATTCCAAATAAGCCAGAGTTTTAAGATATTTAATCAATTCACCTTTTTTTCTTGGAGAAAAACCAAGAAAAACAAATTTAGATGGATCAATTCCAGATGCAACAATAGCAGGTATAAACGCTGTTGGTCCAGGTAAAGGGATAATTTCAACACCATTTTCAATAACCTTTTTTATAAGAATAAAACCTGGATCAGAAATAAGTGGGGTTCCCGAATCTGTAATTAAAGCTGCTTTTTTTGTTTTTAATAGACTTAGAATCTTTTCAGCCTTTTTATTCTCACAGGGTTTATAATAACTGATTATACTCTTTTTTATACCAAAATAGTTTAGCAACTTTAAAGAATATCTGGTATCCTCTGCTATTATAAAATCTACCTCTTTTAATATTTCAATTGCTCTTAATGTTATATCTTTTAAATTACCTATGGGAACAGGCACAATATAAATAGACATACAAGCTCTAAATTTATCTATTCCAATCTCTTGGATACCTAAAATCAACACCAATCGTTCTATTCTGTATTTTTGCAATAGGAGGCATTGTTCTTTTGTGTTGAGAATTAGTAATCATATTTTTGATTTTAACAATATTTTCCTTTGAGTATCCTAATTCCTCAATTTCAATATCCCCTTTTCTCAGATCAACAAGATTATATAGTATTTCATCAAGTTCTTTGTATAAAATTCCAATTTCTTGCTCATCTGTCTGGTTCTTCCATAGATCAGCAGATGGTTTTTTATCAATTATATATTTAGGAATGTGTAAGTATGTTGCAAAGGTAAAAATCTGTGTTTTATAGAGATCTCCGATAGGTAAGAACGCAGCTGCAGAATCACCATAAAGTGTTGAATATCCAATTAATGACTCACTTTTATTCGAAGTTCCAACAACTAAAGCTCTTTTCCTTGCAGAAAAATCATAAAGAATGGACATCCTTTCTCTTGCACACTTATTACCTATTAGAATCTTACTATTAGTTGGATATTTATTGAAATATGCATCAACTGATTCTGAAATTTCAATTATTTCATATTCTACTTTTAACTTTTCACAGATTAGTTTAGCATGTTCAGTACTATCTTTTGAAGATAGCTTATATGGCATTAAAAGCGCAAAAGTATTATTACTACCCAATGCTTTTTGAACTAAATAAAGTGTAACTGCTGAATCCAGTCCACCTGAGACTCCAACAATTCCATTTTTAAAATTATTTTTATAAATAGAATCTTTTATGAAACTTACTATTACTTTTTCTGTGTGTTCAAGGTTAATCTCAAACATTTAATATCCTATTTTCTTCTTTTGCAGGGTTGAACTGAATAGTTCTTACTTTCATATTTTTAATATAACATACAAAAATTCATATATCAAACTTTGATATCTAACAAATTAGAAAATTAAATAAATACTCTATTACTCTATATTCTTTATAACTTTATATAAAACCTTACTTAGTTCCTTAATCTTATACGGTTTGGGATCTACTCCTGAAAATCCATAATCCCTATAATTTGCCATTATCGAATCATTCGAATATCCACTTGACACTATTGCTTTAACTCCTGAATCTATCTTAATCAACTCCTTTATCAATTCCCTACCTCCCATTCCTCCAGGTACTGTCAAATCTAATATCACGCAATCAAAAACCTCCCCTTTTTTCTTTGACTCTCTATATTTTTCTAGTGCCTCCAAACCATCTCTTGCAAACTCCACCTCATAACCAATTATCTCAAGCATCTCTCCTGCTACAATCCTGACCAGCTCCTCATCATCCATTACCAATACTCTACCTGTGCCTCTCCTGATTGACTCAAAATCATGATCATCAACACATAATACCTCTCGCTCTGATGCAGGAAGATATATATAAAAACTAGTACCCTTTCCTATATCTGACTTTACATCAATATATCCATCATGCTTCTTGATTATTGAATATGTTGTTGCAAGACCTAAACCACTACCATCCTGCTTGGTAGTAAAAAACGGATCAAATATCTTCTGCAAATAATCCTCCGATATTCCTATACCATTATCCTCTATCTTTATCTTTACATACTTACCCTCTTTTATTGGGATAACATCCTCCTTACTCACATATACATTCTCAGCTGATACATTTATTATTCCACCCTCTGGCATAGCCTGATTAGCATTTATAACCAAATTATTCATAACATCACTTATCTGACCCTCATCTATCTCTACATTCCACAAATCTTTAGCAAATGAAAATTCAGGCTTAACATTTGAACCCCTTAGAGCAAATATAGTTGAATCCTCTATTAAAACCTTTATAGAAGATACCTTCTTTACAGGAGCACCTCCTTTAGCAAAGATCAATAACTGGTGTGTCAAATTCTTAGCTTGAAAAGATGCACTCTCCATTTTTGTCAATACATCATATACCTTATCCTGGGAATTCACATACATCTTTGCAATTGATATATTACCTATAATCCCTGTTAAAATATTATTAAAATCATGTGCTATACCACCTGCAAGTATACCAACTGACTCAAGCTTTGTGGCCTTTAAAAGCTCCTCCTCCATCTTCCTCCTCTCTGTGATATCTCGTGCAATTCCACAAAATCCAATTATATTCCCTGAACTATCATGTATAGGTACTTTAACAACATGAAAAGTTCTTATTATTCCATCTACTGGCTTTTTACTCTCTTCTTCAATAATCTCTCCTTTGAGAACATGCGAATCTACCTCCTTTGTATGTATCCATGTTTCCTTATTACAAATTTCA
>JAUXFB010000095.1 GCA_030620255.1 Candidatus Aminicenantota bacterium
ATTTCGGATCAATGCCCATTGCTTTTGCCATTTCTTTATATTTATCCTCAAAAGGTTGTATTCCTGATGCAGGATGAAGATTCATACATACTTTGAGTCCTTTTTTCTCTGTCCATTGTAAAAAATCTTTTGGGTTTGGGAAATAGTTTTTATTCCAGGTGAATCCAGTCCAGCCAGCCCTCTGACCCGATTGATCTCGTGTCTTTTTCCCATTTTTATACCATTCAGGCTTTGTTGTTATATGCCAATCCATATCCACAACAAGAACATTCAAGGGTACATTGTGTATTTCAAATTCATTGATTAATTCACGTAATTCCAAATCAGTATATTCCCAATAGCGAGACCACCAGATACCAAAAGCAAATTTGGGAGGTAAAGCAATTTTCCCTGCTATTTTTATATAATCTTTTAATGCTGTTTTATAATCATATCCATAACAAAAAAAGTAGAAGTCCTGCTGTTTTTTCCCCGGTCTTGGAATCACCCATGGCCATTCCGAATTATCGAATAGCGGTCTTTTTGAATCATCAATCAATACCCAGCCCTCTTTAGAAATAATCCCTTTTCCCAAATCTATTTTTTTCTTAGACCAATGCTGAATATTCCCATCATACCCGTCTAATGTTCTTGCAGTACCTGATAAGTTGCCTTTATTTTCTTTTCCTGGTTTCCATAATTTTTTTATTCCATCAAAATTAAATTCGATCTGAAGATTTTTATCAGTAAATTTTCCGCTGCCAATTTTATACTTTAATGTGAATTTATCGGTTTCAATTTGAAGCCATCCATGCTTAATCTTCTTTTTATATTCTGGAACAGGAAGATTCCTGTTTACAAATACTAAAGTAGCATGGTCTTCAAAAACACTGTCCTGTGCCCACTCCATTCTAATTACTCCGGAAGTCAATATTGTGAATCGAGCATTTTTCAAAATAACAACTGCATCAGAATCAGCCACAGGATTATATTCCCGGGCATAAACAAAGTTAGATAATAAAAATAGAATGCTTAAAATTAAAACCCTGGAAATCTTTTTCATTGTTTCCTCCTGTTTATTGTTAATTCTATCTAAATAAATAGGTTTTATTTTTTAACTTGATAGAATATTCCCCTTTTCTGCTGAATAGTTTCAATCTTATCTTCATCTTCCAATACACCAAGGTATTTATTTATTTCATTAATATGTATCCCGAGAATTTTTGCAAGATCATCAAGAGTACAGGGCCTTCTCACAATTGTTTCCAGAATTGCGGTTTCAACATCCTCTCTATACGATTTAATATCTCTTCGTTCAGGTACTGCTGCAATAATCTCAACATTATCAAGATCCCAGAAATCCACGATCCCCTGTAGTTTCTTTTTTCCTGCTGCTTTTAAACCCTTTATTACTCCAGGTCTATCCAAAGTGTTTAATTGAATAGTATCAGGTTTAATCCTTTCAAATGCTTTTTTAAGCAATTCCAAATCTCTAATGTTATCATTGTAACCGGGAAGGATTAATACTTCAAGCAATATTTTACCATTGAATTCCCGCCTGAAATCTACAAGTCCCTGTATATATTTACTAAGTTTGAGTTTGTGAAATGGTCTGTTAATCTTGCGAAATGTTAATTCTGAAGCAGCATCTAATGACGGTAAAACAAGGTCTGCTTTTAAAAGCTTTGTTCTCACCTTCTTATCGGAAAACAGACTTCCATTGGTCAATACAGCAACAGGAGTATTAGGCCATGTTGATTTAATGAATTTTAATACCTCGCCTATACTGGAGTTAAGAGTTGGTTCACCTGCACCTGAGAAAGTAATATAATCAGGAACAGGGTTATTTTTAAAAAAATGTTTTAGCTCTTTTATAACTTCATTAAAAGGAACATATTCTTCTATTTTTGTAGTTAAGTTTGTAGTAGGTCCGCATTCACAATAAATACAATTAAAAGTACATGTCTTGTGCGGAATTAAATCTACTCCTAATGACATTCCCAAACGGCGTGATGGCACTGGCCCAAACAGATGTTTATACATTTAAATTAGTTCCTTATTGTTTTCTGTTTTTTCTGGCAAAATAAATATAAAAGGTATTGACAAAAATGCCAGTACTGCACAAAGTTTAAATGTCAATTCAAGCCCGATTTTATCACCTGAAATACCGACAAACAGCACCATCAAAGAACTAACACTAAAACTTATAGTCATATAGATACTATTTACAAAAGCTGGGCGCTCAGTGTTCGTCTCCTGCACAAGAGCCAATAAAACAGGGCCTGATGCAAATAAAAAAATGCCTATTAGAATCAAAAGCGGGATCATCATAATTTTTCCTGAAACGATAAATGCCCACATTACTAATGGGCTCGCAATTGCAATAATAAGAAGTGTATTCCTATGGCTTATTTTATCAGAAATATAACCTGCCCAGAAAGTGCTGACAGCTCCTGAAAACTGTAACACTGACAATGAAATTCCAGCAATCCATAAAGACTCGCCTTTTCCGGTTAAATAGGTCGGCAAATAAAGCGTTAATGCAGATTTCATCCCAGACCTGAATAATTGAAAGCCTACAATAAAAATAAAGAAAGGTATTAATTGCTTAATAGTTTCTTTTGCTTTTTTCCGTTTTTTATTGTTCTTTTTATTGTTAATTGATGATACATCTTTTAATTTTAAAAAAAGAATTATCGATGCTATTATTCCAAGAGGCATAACTCGATAAGAACCCTCCAGCCCCCAAAGAGAAAGTGCTGCAGTAATTATTAAAGGGCCTAATGTTCTTGCTATTTCACCGCCGAACATATAAAAGCTCATTCCTGTTCCTGTTTTCTCACCTGAAAAATGTTTAATCATTACAGGAGACGGTACATGAAATAGAGCTGAACTAATTCCAGTAACAAATAACAAAATAAACAAAATGATATATGAAGGCGAGCTACCCAGCAAACTCATAGAAATTGCTGTAATCCCGGGCGTTAATATTACCATATATTTAACACATACTCTATCAGCTATCAATCCAATAAACGGATTAAAGAGTGATGGGGCTTTTCTAATAACATCTAAAAGACCTACCATTGATAATGAAATACCAAACTTCCTAATTAATAAAGGTAACATTGGCGCAAGGAAAGCTGTATAAATATCATGAAATAAATGAGCAGCAGAAATTGTAATTACTTTTCCTGCTCGAAATTTTTTCTTCATCCTAAAAAATCATAAAATAATCAGTTATTATTGCATGCTTATACAGACCTATTTTACCGACCAATTATTGTTTTTTTTATTCATGTGAAATAGCATCAACAGGACAGGATTCTTCAGCTTCAATGGCTTTTATTTCTAAATCTTTTGGAACAGGATCTTTATGTACATGGGCTTTTCCATCATCCTTCATCTCAAAAACTTCAGCACACACATCTTCGCAAGCCTCACATCCTATACATAAATCTTCATCTACTTTAAATTTCATAATAACTCCTTTTTGTACACAATTTATTCTCTATATTAAAGGAATTATAAATTATAACATATTCGGGCTTAATCTAAATATTACTCTTTACTTAAAATATTTTTTATAAAACAAGGTGATGTACTACAATAATTTTCAATTTCTCTTTGCTATGAATTTATTGTAAAGCAAAAGACTGATAATCGTGAAAACTCCTATTGCAGAAAAAACAAGCCACAGTATTTTTGGCTGATTAAGGTTATCTACAAAATGTACATAGAGTTTTGCACCCACAATTCCGCCCACTGAGCTTCCAAAAACACCATATAAGAAGAGATAACCCATATACATTGCCTTTTTATCTGAAGGTGCTGTTATGCCAATATAACTTATAAATTTAGGGTGTGCAGTCATCTCTCCAATAGAGAAAAGTATAATTCCTGCCATAAATATCCAGATATTTGAAGAGATGGCCAGCATGCCCATGCCAACAGTTGCAACAGCTATTCCAGTTATCATGGTAGGAAGTGCTTTTTTGTTTTTTACAATATTTGATACTATAAGTTGAAGAAGGATTATTACACCTGCATTGATCACCGTAACATGTTCCACATCAAAGAACCAATTTGCATTTATCCCGAAAACACCGAGAAAGTTATTGACAACTTTGTTCAATGAAGCAGCATCCACATATGCTTGCACATACCATAATACAGAGTCGAACATCTGGAAATAGAGTACCCAGAATCCTGAGTAGAGAAGTATCATTAGAAGGAACCTGGAATGGTCTTTGAATTTTTCGATGTCAGATTTATCAATCATATTAAGCGACATGGTAGAGATATAGATGATGGATGTTATGATCTTTCCTAATAATGAGAGGCCAGGAATGAACCATATTAGAATTACTGCAAATACAGGGAGCAGCATAGAATTTTTAGAAGAGATTGGAATAATCACCAAAGAAATGATGATTATTGAGATAAGAAACAGAGGAAAAAAAGAACGAATTTTCATAGATTTCAAAAGTGTATCTATCTCTTCTTCTCCAATCCCCTTTAAAACAGGGAAATTATGCATAGCATGTGCAAGCCCTTTTATTTCATTAATATCGCTTTTATTATCAATATAGATAACAAATTTCTCTTCAGAAATTTTCTTGATCCGGAATGGAAAACCATTTAAATTTTTTCTCTCCATAATCAGAGATATTTTTCTCTCTGATTTTTTTACAAGTCCATTGACCTCTTTTTCACTTATATCTTTTAAACAAGGCAGCTCTCTGAGTTTCTTTATTAATTTACTTAAATAGGATTCGAGTTTGTCAGGCTTATAAAGTGTGAGATAGATATTCTCAGATTCTTCCTTTTTATATTGGATATTGAAATTATCTTTTATTAACATATTTCTGTTAAGGTCAAATATAAGGGTTTTCTCCCCTTTTTCAACTGCTATTTTTGAATATTTCTCTTCTGCTTTCGGGGTTTTGAGATAGTTGAAGACTGATAATATAAAAAATTACGCCAATAAAGTTAAAGTAACCAGTTTAAAAAGGTTGGACCGTTTTATTTTACTGCTCAGCAGTACTAACGGAGAATAGATTATTTCAAAAGCATTTGCAAGTGTCTGGACCAAGGAAGTTTGATCTCGCTTCCTTGCTTTATCCCGTTTTATTGGATCTTTATATAATAATGCTGTTGGAATAAGTAAAAATCCAGTACATATTGCAGAAGCAATAATAACATAGGATGGATTTATACTCTTTAAAAAAGGGACCAGGAATAGTGGGAATAGAAAAGCTCCAAGGTTTATTGACCAGTAAAAGATCCCAAAAGCCTGAGTGCTGTTGGATTCATCTGTGACACGAGCAATTGTTCCTGAAATTATTGGTTTGAACATACCTGCTCCAAACCCCATTACCACAAGTGCTATAAAAACTGACGAATAGGTGGTCATCTGACTGGTAAGGAAGTAACCTCCTCCCAGTAGTGTAAAAGCCATCATAAGTATTTTCCTGTACCCAAAACGGTCTGCAATAGCACCTGAAATAATGGGAAGGAAGTATAGCAAAGGCTGGATAACCCCTTTTATAACACCTACACTCTCCTTTGGGATATTGAGAGTATCAGTAAAATATACTGATATAAAACTCATCATACCATAGTAAGATCCCCTCTCAAAAAATTCAAATATTACAACAAGCCAGAACTGGCTCGGAAACTTTTTAAAAAAACCTATTTTCTCTTTTTCCATTCTTTTTTCCTAATGGAGAATATTATCAACAAGACCTCTAAAAAGCAAGGTATGTTATAATTGTTTATGTTCCAAATTCGAGATTTACACTACCATATAGGTGATCGCAAATTACTATCAGGTATAAATTGGGTGATTAATCCTGGTGAGAGAGTTGCACTTATTGGGCCAAATGGATGTGGGAAAACCACTCTACTGAGAATCTTGAATGGAGAAATTGAGTATGCAAGAGGCACAATAATGAAACCAAAAGCATACAAAATCGGATACCTTCCTCAGGAAGAGATAGCTCTCGAGCAAAACTCTGTTTTACAAACAGTAATTGAGGGGCAAAAAGAGGTACTTGAGCTCGGGGAAAAGATCACAGAACTACATAACAACATGAATTCATCTAAAAGCAATCATAATGAATTATTAAAACAGTTAGGGGTTTTAGAAGAGCAATATG
>JAUXFB010000179.1 GCA_030620255.1 Candidatus Aminicenantota bacterium
ATTTATATAAAGAGGTTGTGGACCCATCCTATATACTCCAGAGTAAAGGAAGGAAACTTACCTTTAAACATACTATCAGTCAACTTCAAGAATATATTAAGCCACCCGGGAATTTGCTTGATGTTGGATGTTATACTGGAGTTTTTATGAAAACAGCAATTGCTTCAGGTTGGACAGTCTATGGTGTAGAATTGAGCTCATGGGCAGCATCAATCGCACAAAAATTGGAAAAAGGCGCTGTATTTGAGTGTACTCTTGATCAGATCCCATTACATTCATCCAGTATGGATGTTGTCACAATGTGGGATGTAATTGAACACCTTTCTAAACCAACACAAATTTTAGAAAAGGTTGCTTCTTTGCTCCGTCCAGGCGGTATTTTGGCATTAAGTACGTATATGATCGATAGTTTGGCAGTAAAGGTGCTTGGAAGAAGATATCCTTTTTTTATGGATATGCATGTTGTCCATTTTTCAAGAGATACTCTATCTCGTATGTTATGTATGTTGGGTTTTGAAATCCTTAGTATAAAAAAGCATAAGCGTACGATTATGCTGGATTACCTTTTGGACAGGACATGGAATTTATTACCTGTTTTAAAACCAATACTTAAACCTTTAGCTGGCTGTCAATTGATTAAAAAGCCAATAGCTCTTAGTTTTATGGGACTTGTAAATGTCTATGCGCGCAAAAAAAAACCTTAGCTTTTTTAAAACATTTTCCTGAAGCCCTGTTCAATTAATAAATTCGTTTTGCTTTTATGGGAAAAATTTAATAGAATTGTAAATATGAAAAAGTTTTCAGTAGATCTTGTTGAGGATAATTTTTTTCATGATTTTACTTATGATTCATATGATAGAAAAGAGTATATTTTTAAGAAAAAAACAGGAATATTAAAAAGAGAATATAATGAAAGTTGGATGAGCAGTTCTTTTGAATTAAGCTCAATAAATGATGCAAAAGCATATATTTCAAAGGATTTTAAATCTTCAAGTTTTAAAAACTTTAAAACCAATAACATTGAGTTTAGTCCGGGTAAAGTATTAAGAGACAATGAATTTATTTTAAATTTTTTGAGATCACTTGGTTTAAAAGAATGGAAGATTGTATTTAGAGTAAAGTCATTAAACCGCCTTATTATTAACAATAAAAATAAAGAATTGAGAAATGGATTTACACATTATAGTATCATAATAAGATTAAAATTAAATAACTGTAGAAATCACATTGAGATTGCAGAAGGATCAACAGGGAGCTTTAAATTCAATCAAACAGGGCTTAGTTTAAGAATAAAAGATGTAATTAATAATCATAAGAACAAAAAAAAAAATGATTTTAAAGGTAGAGTCCCAGTTATTCTGAACTCAGGTGATGGAGGTATAATCTTTCATGAAATCCTTGGACATTCATTAGAGGCTGATTATATTTATCAAAGGTTGTCTCCAATATCAATACATGATGTGGGACATCAAATAATATCAAAAAACGTAAATTTAGTTGCTGAACATGAAGGAGATATGTTTTTCTCAAACAGAATGTGTGATGATGAAGGAGTATCCTCAAAATCTTCCCTATTAGTTGAGAATGGAATATTAAGGAACTTTATTTCAGACATTTATTATAAAAATCTGTTAAATATAAAAAATTCTGGTTATTCAAGGGTGGAAGATTTTTCAAAAGTTCCAATGCCAAGAATGTTTGCGATTTACTTAAAACCTGGTCCTTATAATGCTCAAGAGTTAATTGAATCAACAAAATATGGAATATATGCAAAAGAATTTGGTGAGGGGAAAACTTATTTTAATAAAAATTCATTTTTCTTTAATATAAAAGAGGCATATTTGATTGAAAATGGTAAACTTACTTCTTCTCTTGGTGATGTTATTGTGAAAGGAAATATTATGGAGACCTTAAACTCAGTTGATATGGTAGCTGATGATTTCAGATATGACAAGGGTATCAGTTATTGTTTCAAGAATGGTCAGACATTAAATGTTAGGGTTGGTCAACCAACAGTTAAGATAAATAACCTTTTTGTTAAAAGTGGTTTAAATGATTGAGAAAATACTCTTACAAGGAAAAACTGCCGGGTTTTCAACAGTTGAGGTTTTCCATGAAAAAAAGGAGAAACAGGAATATGAGAAATTTTTAGATTATAATGCTTCTCATTTCGTAAAGAATGATAACATATCAGTCAGAGCTTTCTGGGAATTTGGAGAGCCTGTTGGATTTAATTTGTCAAAACCTGATATAAAATCAATTAAAACAGGATTTTCAAGTGTTTGTTCTTTAAATATTCCAGGGAGAAACAAAAATTATGCATATTTATTACCCTCACATGCTCAAAAAGTTAAGATAAATGTTTTTGATGATTCTATAAAAGCCTTTGATATAAAGAAATTTGATGAGTTAGTAGAAAAGATCAAAGAAATTCTTATATCTTTTTCAGGGCTCTCTCTAAAAAGAATTAAGCTTTTGAAAGTGTTAAAGAAATGTTATATTTCAAATACTAAGGGGCTTAATGCTAAATATAAAAAAACAAATTTTAACTTATGTATTAGTTTTGAATATAAAAATAATTCAATTGAAATAAATGAGAATGAGATCTATTTTAATCGAATAAATCCATTCAGAATGATTTCAAGAGCGTTTAATTTATTAAATTCTCTTACAGATAACAATATACATATTAAAAAAGATTGTGCTTTAATATTTTCTCCTGAAGCATCTGTTTTTGTGTTAAGAGAGTTTTCTGATAATTTTTGTTTAAGCTTTGAAGGGAGTTTAAAAAAAATAAGTTTTCCATCAGTATTAAGTATTATTGAAAATCCTAATCTGGATTATCAGACTGGTTCTGTGCCGTTTGATGATGAAGGCGTTCAATCAGGAGAAAGATATTTAGTAAATAAAGGTGTTTTTTTGGATCGGATTTCAGATATAAAGACAGCTTTTTACAACAAAAGAGCTTGTTCTACAGGTAATGGCTTTAGAAGTGATAAGTCAATATTTCCATTTCCAAGATTTTCAAATTTTTTTATTAAACCTTCGGTTTTAAGTTTAAATAAATTAATGATGGATGCAGGAAAAGGTATTCTTGTTTCTTTAATTAAATTAAAAAATATTGAGAATAACGAATGGATGTTTTCTGCATATGGTTACAGGTTTGAAAATGGAGATATCAATGAGCCTGTCCATTTTTACTTTAAAACCTCTTTTTTTTCATATTTTCTGAATATATTGAAAGTATCAAAAGAGATAAAATTTTTTAATATAAATTATAATATTGGATCTCCATATTTGCTGGTTAATGCAAAGCATTTGTATGAAAGTGTTCTTCAAATTTAAGTTTTATTCTGTATGTAATGTAATTAACTAATTAAGAATCAGAGTAATTTATGTACATAATTTTTTTATATTTAAAAATTCTTCCTTAGCTTCACATATTAGATCTTCTATTATCCTTTTTACAGGCTTTATTTCATTTATAAGCCCTACACTCTGTCCAGCCATTAAAGAACCACGTTCAATATCTCCCTCTTGCACAGCTTTTCTTAATGCTCCGATCCAGAAGTTTTCCACTTGGAATTGAGCTTCTAATCTTGATATTTCATTGTTTTTCATTTTTCTAAGTAAATTGAGCTGTAAATTCCCAAAATCTTCAATGCCTTTGTTTTTTAATGCTCTTACTGCTACAACTGGCAGAGATGAGTCATATTGTGGAGTGGCAAAAGCTTCCCTTGCTCTTGCTGTTTTGAATTTTTCTTTGAATGCTGGATGTGCAGGGCTCTCTTCTGCCATTGCAAATATTGTTCCCATTTGAACTCCGGAAGCACCCATTAAAAAGAGATGGCAGATCATTTTACCTGTAGCAATCCCACCTGCAATAAATATGGGAATTTCAGGAAATTTGAAAAGTACTTGCTGTATTAGAACAGTGGTTGAAACATGGCCTATATGTCCACCTGCTTCAGAACCTTCGAGAATTAAAGCATCAGCCCCGTAATCAATCATACGTGTTGCAATGGATTCAGTTGATGCAAAACAAAGGACTTTAGCTCCAGCTTGCTTTGCGATCTTAACTTCATTTTTTCTTGGGAAACTTCCAGCAAATACTATAAATGGGACTCCCATATCACATGCCTTTTTTAAATGCTCTAAATAATTAGGTGATATTGTTATTAAATTTACTGCAAAATTTATTTTTTCTTTCTTTAAAATTTTGGAAAAGAGGTCAAAAATTTCTTAAGGTTGATTACCCTTTAATTTCAGGAGCTATG
>JAUXFB010000104.1 GCA_030620255.1 Candidatus Aminicenantota bacterium
TTCAAAAGAAATCTTTGCTGGTGAGTATCATTCAGCTTTTAAAGGAAGAGGTATGGAGTTCTCTGAAGTTAGAGAATATATTGATGGGGATGATGTGAGATTTATTGATTGGAATGTTTCATCAAGAATGGGTAAACTCTATATAAAGCAATTTGTGGAAGAAAGAGAGCTAACTGTTATTCTTGCTGTAGATCTATCTGCTTCACTTGGTTTTTTTTCAGGAGCAAAAAGTAAAAAAGAGATTGCTGCTGAAATTTCAGCAATTATTGCTTTTACTGCAATGCTTAATAATGATAAGGTAGGGCTTTTAGTATTTACTGATAAAATTGAAAGATTTATTCCACCCAAAAAAGGTAAAATTCATTTACTTAAAATAATAAGAGAGATAATCAATTTTAAACCAGAAGGCAAATCTACTTCAATTGATAATGGTTTGGTTTATTTAAATAAGGTAATCAAAAAGAGATCAATTGTTTTTCTGATTTCTGATTTTATTGACAGTGATTTTTCTAGATCTATAAAAATTTCAAGCAGAAAATATGATTTAATTGCAATAAAAATTTTTGATTCAAGAGAAAAGCATATTCCTAAAAAGGGAATTTTTATATTAAAAGATTATGAAAATGGCGAAGAATTTTTTATAGATTTTGCTTCAGATGAAACCAGAAAAGGTTTTTCAGAAATTTATGAAAAAAACACACAATCTCTCTCAGAAATTTTTAGAAAATTTAAGATTGATTTTATTTATATTGAAGATGAAAAAGATTATGAAAAGCCATTGTTTGATTTTTTCTTGAAAAGGAAAAAAAAGATCTTAAAATGAAGTTTTTTCAAAGTTTTATTTTATTTACTTTTTTATATGTTAGTTTGATTGCTGGAACTCAGGTTTCAATCTCTTCATCAACAAATCTTGTTACAATTGGAGATAGAATCAATGTGAAATTGATCTTAAAAACCTCTATCCAGGTTCAAAAAGTGAATTTTATTTCAAAGGGAAAGGATTTTGAAATAATTTCAGAAAAATTATTGCCTTCAAAAATTCAAGGAGATTATATTCTTTTTGAAAAGAATATTACTATTTCTTTTTTTAAAACAGGAGATTTTAATGTTGGGCCTTTTATTGTAGAATTGATAAAAAATGGGGAAATAATTGAGACAAAACAGACAAATTCAGTCCCAATAAGAGTGAAATCTGTTCTTACAAAAGAGGATAAATCTATAAAACCATTAAAAGATTTAATAGAGATTAAAGGAAACCCTTTTTGTGTTTTGAAATATGTGATAGTATTTTTTGTATTTGCTATTTTAGTTGTTTTAATAATTTTTTTGTTGAGAAGAAGAAAGAGGTACCTCAGTCAAAAACAAGAACTAATATTATCACCAATGGAAGAGCTTGAGCTTAGGATAAATGAATTGATTGAACAAAAAATGTTTGAAAAGGGAAGAATAAAAAGGTTTTTTACAGATCTTACAGTAATTATCAAGCATTTTTTAAGCAGAGAGTATAAGTTTTCTGCAGAGGATTTTACAACTTATGAAACTCTTTTGTATCTAAAAGCAAAAGAAAAAGAGGCTTTAATAGTAGATAATCTGGAATTTTTATTTAATGTTTCAGATCTTGTAAAGTTTGCAAAATTTGCACCTGATTTGCATACTTTTAAAACCACCTGTAATAAAATCAGAGATATTATTATATCTTTTAAAAAAAGGGTAATTGTAGAAGATATAGCACAAAATGTTACACATTGAAAATAAAATCTACCTGTTATTTTTATTAATAATACCTGTTCTTATTTTATTAAATATATATATTGGAAAAAAGGGGAAGAGGTTTATTTTTTTCTCATCAAAGAATTTGTTCGAAGCTAATTCAGGTAAATCTTTAAAGATTTTTTTAAGCAAGAATCTATTTTTTATTAAATTAATTCCTCTTGTATTATTTATTTTAGCTATTTCAAGGCCTCAAATTTTGGATTCTTATAGTATTGAGAAGAAAAAAGGAATTGATATTTTGATTACACTTGATATATCAGGCTCAATGGCATCTGTTGTTTTTAAACCCAAAAATAGGCTTGAAGTCGCAAAGGAAGTAATCTCGAGCTTTATTCAAAAAAGAAAAACAGATAGAATAGGGTTGGTTATCTTTGCAGGCACATCTTATACTAAATGTCCGATTACTATTGATTATGATATATTAAGATATTTTTTAAAAGAGACATCTATTGGAGATCTTGAGGATGGGACAGCTATTGGTATGGCATTAGCAACATCAGTAAATAGGATCAGACATTCAAAAATTAGAACAAAAATTATAATCCTGCTTACTGATGGTATAAATAATAAAGGTGAGATTGATCCTCAAGATGCAGCAAAAATTGCAAAAGATTTTAATGTGAAAGTATATACAATTGGAGTAGGAACAAGGGGTAAAGCTGCATTTCCTGTTGTTGACTCTTTTGGAAGAAAACAATTTATTATGGTACATGTTGAGATTGACGAGAAACTCCTTCAGGAAATTGCTAACACTACTGGTGGTCTTTATTTTAGAGCCACAGATAAAGATTCACTTCAGCAAATTTTTTCTGAGATTAACAGGTGGGAAAAATCTGAAATTTCAGTAAAACAACATTATGAGGCTGAAGATTTATTTCTTTATTTTATTTTAGCAGGTTTAGTAATTTTACTTTTTACTGAATTTGCAAAAAGAACTTTTTTGAGAACTATTCCATAATAGAAGTGATTCTTAGGCTTTTAAAAAATTTAGATTTATGCTATATTTAAATCTAAAATATGAAAAAAATTTTTTCAATTAAGCGTAAAACAATTATATTTTTGCTTAGTATCGTTTTTACAGTTCTTATAGGCTTACTTGTTGGAATTATTTTAGTCTTTCAAAAAGGCTTTCCTCAGATAAAAAACCTTGAAGATATTAAACCTGTTATTATGACAACTATTTTTGATGATCAGAATTTACCTATAAGAGAGTTTGCAATTGAGAAGAGAAAAATAGTGGAGAGTACTGATATACCTGATGTGTTAAAAAATGCAATAATAGCATCTGAAGATAACCAATTTTACTCTCATTGGGGAATCAATTTCAGGGGAGTTATAAGGGCAATTTTAGGTGTTATATTTCAAAACAGATATGCAGGAGGAGGAAGTTCGATTACTCAACAGCTTGCTCGTGGATTATTTTTAACTCCTGAAGTAACTTATTCAAGAAAATTACGAGAAATGCTTTTAGCAATTCAAATAGAAAAAAAGTATTCAAAAGAGCAAATATTGAGTTATTATTGCAATAAAATATTTTTAGGGGGTAGTGTTTATGGTGTTGAAGCAGCATCAAGGTATTATTTTGGCAAACCAGTAAAGGATATAGATTTAGCAGATGCATCTTTATTAGCTGCATTAGTTCCAGCCCCAAATGTTCTTTTTAATATTTTTAATAGATCTGAACATGAACAAAATTCTAAAAAGAAAAAGCATATTTTAAGAAGAAGAAATTTTATTTTGAAAAAGATGTTGAAATTGAATTTTATTGACAAAAAGGAGTACATAAAAGCTGTAAAGGTTGAACTTCCAGAAAAACCTTTTATAACAAGCAAAGATTCTGTTGGAGATTATTTTTTAGAGGAAGTAAGGAAATATATTGAAGCTAAATTTGGTGACAATCTCTTATATAAAGGGGGATTAAGGGTTTATACTTCTCTTAACACAGAAATGCAAAAGTGGGCAGAAGATTCTCTAAAAGAGGGGCTGAGACAACTTGATAAAAGAATAGGATGGAGGACACGGGATAAATTATTTAATCTTTTAGAAAATAATCTTGACATAAAAAAATATAAAATCCCTTCATGGAAAAATTTAGATATTAATACAGAAAAGATTGTAAAAGGAATTATACTAAATGTTAATAGAAAGAGAGCAATTGTAAGAATTGATAGATATACAGGAAAATTAAGTTCAAAAGATGCATTATGGACAAAAAGGAGTTTAAAAAGCATATTGAAGAAAGGGGATGTTGGCCTTTTCAGGATTAAAGAAATTAATAATAAAAAAATGGAATTAATTTTAAGCCTTGAACAGGAGCCAGATGTTCAGGGTGCTGTATTGGTAGTGGATAATAAAACAGGACAGATAAAGGCAATGGTAGGTGGATATTCATTTAAAGACAGTAAATGGAATAATGCAACTCAGGCTTTAAGACAAACTGGGTCAACATTTAAACCTATCATTTATACTGCAGCGCTTGAGAATGGATATACTCCTGCAACTATTATAAAAGATGAACCATTTTCCTATTTTGATAAATGGACAAATGAGATATGGGAACCTCAGAATCATGATGGGCATTTTAAGGGATTAATAACATTTAGACGTGCTCTTGAGCAGTCAAGAAATGTTGTAACAGCAAAAATTGTTGAACAAATAGGACCTCAGAGGGTAGTTGAATATGCAAGGAAATTTGGAGTTACTTCAAAATTAAAACCTTTCATGTCAATTTCTCTTGGAGTTTTTGAAGTAACATTAAAGGAAATGGTTGCAGCTTATACTGTTTTTCCTAATTATGGCATTAGAGTTAATCCTTATTATATAATAGAGGTAAGAGATCAAAATAGTAATATTATTGATGAGAATTATCCAGAAAAGAAGCAGGTGGTTGATAAAAATATAGCATTTATTATGAATTACATATTACAGGGTGTTGTAAAGTATGGAACAGGATGGAGGGCGCGACATCTGGAAGCTCCAATAGGTGGTAAAACAGGAACAACAGATGATTATACAAATGCTTGGTTTATTGGTTTCTCTTCATCAGTGACAGTAGGAGTATGGATTGGGTTCGATATTACAAAAAGCCTTGGAAATGATGAGACAGGTTCAAGAGCCGCTGCTCCGGTTTTTGTGAGTTTTATGGAGAAATATTTGAATAAGTATAAAGAAGCTCAGCAATTTAGAAAACCTTCAGGTGTAATAATGGTTGATATTGATAAAATAACTGGTAAGTTGTTAATTGCAGATTGTATATACCCTTTTAAGGATGCTTTTGTGACTGGAACAGAGCCACTTGAATTCTGTACAGAGGAAGAACACGCGAAATTTACAGATTATTATGGTACAGAAGAGGATACAATTGATGAGGAAGATTGATTTTTATTAAAAAAAAGCAGGACCATTGATCCTGCTTTTTTTTAATTATATAAAAAAGGGCTGCCTGTTCTAATTATCCACTTGCTTTATTTCTTTTTTTTCAACCTTTGTTTCGTCGATTTTTTTTTCTTCTTTTCTTTTCTCTTTCTTTTTTATAAGGAAATATGCCATATAAAGGTTATCCGGTTTTGTAAGTTTTATTCTGAAATATTCATATCCTCTTAACATTTCTCTTTTTGTTCTATATTTGAACTTTTTGTATTTACCTTTATATGGTTTGATAATTGCCATCTCTTCGAATAAAAGCTCTTTCTTTTTATTAAGTATTATAAAATACGGAATTTCATCTTTTTTTGTAAATTTAACTCTATATATTCCTCTATTATAATCTTTTTTAGCATGAACAAAAGCTTTCGGAAAATAAATTCTTCCCAGGTTAATTTCTTCATTCTTGATATTCTGGGTATTTTTGTCATTCTGGGCATAAAAAATACATGATATGAGTAATATAAAAATAATTGATATAATTATCTTTTTCATCTCATTCTCCTTTTTTATTTATTTTCTGATATTTGGATCTTATTCCTTTCTGAAGCGAATCTAATATAAATGGCTTTATTACTTTATTCAAATTTATCTCCCCCATTTTATTCCACACGAA
>JAUXFB010000100.1 GCA_030620255.1 Candidatus Aminicenantota bacterium
TAATCTTTTATTTTGAAGTCTTTGATTTATAATTATTTATGATTGAATATTTCATTTCAAGGGTTTATATTATATAATGAAAAAGGAGAAATATATGGTTGTATTAGTAACTGGCGCAGCTGGATTTATAGGCTCTCATTTATGTGATGAGCTACTTAAAAAAGGCTATAATGTGATTGGGCTTGATGATTTTTGTACTGGAAATAGAAAAAATGTAAAACATTTAATGAGTAACGATTTTTTTGAGCTTGTCAATCATGATATTATTCAACCTATTTCTTTTCAAGTTGATCAAATTTATAATCTTGCATGTCCAGCTTCACCTGATTACTATCTATTTAATCCTGTAAAAACAATAAAGGCTTCAATAATTGGAACTATAAATATGCTTGAAATAGCTAAGCAAGAAAATGCCAGGATTCTGCAAGCATCTACATCTGAAGTTTATGGTGATCCAGAAAAGCACCCTCAAAAGGAGGACTATCTGGGGCGTGTAAATACAGTTGGCCCGCGATCCTGTTATGATGAAGGAAAACGCGTTGCTGAGTCTTTGATGATAAATTATCATAAACAGTATAAGGTAGATATTCGAATTGCCAGAATTTTTAATACATATGGTCCAAGAATGGCTACAAATGATGGTAGGGTGATAAGTAATTTTATTTGTCAAGCTCTTAAGGGTGAACCTATCACTATTTATGGTAATGGAGAACAAACCCGTTCTTTTTGTTATATTTCTGATTTAATAACCGGGATCATCAAAATAATGGAACAGAAAGAAATTATAGGGCCCATAAATATTGGTAAGCCTGATGAGATAAACATCATTGAATTAGCTCATATGATATTGGAATTAACGGATTCTAACTCAAAGATAGTTTTCAAAGAACGCTCTGAGGAAGATCCAATGAAAAGAAAACCTGATATATCTTTTGCAAAAGAAAGAATTAATTGGAATCCTGTTGTGGATTTAAAAGAAGGATTAAAACGTACTATTCAATATTTTGAAGATATTTTACCTAATAAAAAAGAATAAACCTATTTTGCTTTAAAAAATTCCCTTAATCTTACAGGTAACATTGTTTTTCTCTGGCTGGGTAAGGAGTTATATATTGCTCTTTGTATTGTATTCTCATCTGATATTAGAAGAATCTTTTTTTTTGCTCTGGTAACTGCAGTATAAAAGATTTCTCTGTTTAGCATTATTGAATGTGTAGGCAGAAGGATAAGAACAATTACCTCGTATTCAGAACCTTGTGATTTGTGAATTGAAATTGCATAGGATAGGGTTAATTCATCAATTTCATCTATGTTATACTCAACTATACGATTTTCAAAATCTACAAACATAGATTTTTTTTCAATATTAAAATCAACGATAATTCCCTGGTCTCCGTTAAAAACCTCTTTTTCATAATTGTTTTTTATTTGCATAACTTTATCAAATCTCTTAAAAGATCTCTTTTCTTTATTTATAAAAAATGGTTCAGGATTAAATTTTGCTTGAATAATTCTATTTATATTATCAATTCCTGCTTCACCTCTATACATGGGCACAAGGATTTGAAATAATGGAGAATTGAAATCAAAATCATCTTTATAAAATTTAATGATGTTTAAAACTTTTTCTAAAGCTCTATTTTCATCTTTCACATTTATAAAAACAAAATCGGGATTTTCAGAGAAAGGTTTAAATATTAGTTGATCTCCTTTATTTATTCTATATGCATTTTCAATAATAAGACTTTCTTCAGTTTGTCTGAAATTTCTGTTTAGGTATATCATGTTGAAATATTGACTGTTAATTATATCTCTAAGGATATTTCCGGGCCCAACCGAAGGAAGCTGGTCTTTGTCTCCTATAATAATTAATTTAGTGTTTTTTGCTATTGCTTTAAGAAGAGAGTAAAAGATAAAAGAGTCAATCATTGATGATTCATCAATAATAATTATATCTGCTTGTAACGGGTTATATTCATTATGTACAAAGGTTTTGGTTTCAGGATTAATCTTAAGCATTCTATGGATAGTGGATGCTTTAAAATGAGAAGTCTCTTCAATTCTTTTAGCAGCTCTTCCAGTTGGAGCTGCAACAAGAACTTTTTTGTTCTTTGATTTAATAGACAATTCAATTATAGCTCTTATTAGTGTTGTTTTGCCAGTTCCAGGGCCTCCGCTTATAATTGTAATATTATTGTTTGTTGAAGATATGGCTGCATTTTTTTGTTCTTCTGTTAATTTTACGGACAGTTTTTTATGAATTTGATCAAAATTTGCTTCAAATGTATCTTGAGAAGGAGATGGCAAGCCTAATTTATAAAGATATTTTGCAGTCATCCTTTCAATTGAGTAATTTTTGAAACTCATGATAACTTTTTCTGGAATTTCCTCTCTTTTTAATTCATTTCTTTCTATTTTTCTGTTTATGCTATCAAGTATGGTATTAACAGGTACATGAAGTATTTCTGAGCTTTTTTCTAAAAGTATATTCTCATTTATATATAGATCACCATTTTTTTGTTCATATTGAGAGATTATGAAATCAATCCCAGCATTAATTCTGTTGGGATTATTTAGGGATATATTAAATCCCTTTGCAATTGTATCAGCAATTTTGAATCCAATCCCTTTTACCTTTTCTATCAAAACATATGGATTGTGTTTTAAAATCTCAATTGAATCTTCTTCAAATTCTTTAAAAATCTTGAATATTGTTTGAGTTCCAATTCCATATGGAGATAATTTTACTGTTAATTCTCTTATTGTCCTATTTTCTTCTCTATTTTTTTTTATCTCTTTTATTACAGTTTTCCTTAATCCCTTTATTTTTCTTAATTTTTCTGGATCATTTTCAAGAATATCAAATGTAGAGAGTCCAAACTTATCAACGATTTTTATTGCGGTTTTTTCTCCAACTCCTTTTATTCTACCTGATGATAAATATTTTATTATTCCGTCCTTGTCTTGTGGAAGGATAAATTTGAATGATTTAACCTTTATCTGTTTACCAAATTTGGGATGGGAAGTGTATTCGCCCTCTATCTCTAGGAAATCTCCCTCATTTACATCAAATAAATCTCCAACAATTATTTGAGAAGATTCTATACGTTTCTTTATTGATGCTTTAAAAACACTGAATCCATTTTCATTTGAAACGAATATTTTTTTTAGAATTTTTACTTTAAAAGATAACAATTTCTTTAGAATAAGTTTAATGGAAAATCTCTCTTGGAGTTCGCCATGTGTAACTCCTGTGAAAGTTCGTCCACAAAATCCATTAATTCTCCTTTATGAAATTATACAAGAATAATTGCAAAAATAAAAGAATTTCGAAAAATTGTCTATAAACTTTAAATTTTCAATATTAAATAAATTAGGTTTTGCCTGTTGACAAATTTGAAATTTTATTGCATTATATTATATTAGTAGCTTTTAAATTAGAAATATTGAGTTTTCAATAGATGGATGTAAAAGAGCAAGTTAAAAGAAGTATATCTATAGTTGATGTAGTTTCATTATATATTAATTTAAAACCAGCTGGAAGATATCTTAAGGCTTTATGCCCTTTTCATGAAGAAAAAACCCCTTCTTTTTTTATTATGCCAGAAAAAAACACATATACTTGTTATGGATGTAATAAATTTGGAGATGTTTTTACTTTTATTCAGGAAATTGAAAATATAAGTTTCTCTGAATCCATTAATTTTTTGATTGAAAAATTTAATATTCCTGTTGATAGAACATTTAATAAAACAGCTGTAAAAAAAGATGAGTACTTGAATATAAACGAGATTGTGCTTAAATATTTTAAAGATAATTTATTTAATTCAGATGAAGGAAAAAGAGCTCTTGAGTATCTAAAAAATAGGGGTATAAGCTCAGATTCAATTGAATTGTTTTCTCTGGGCTATGCAAAAAACAAATGGGATGGTTTATATATATATTTAAAAGAGAAATCTTGTGATATAAAAAAAGCAGTTGAATTGGGTCTTATCATAAAAAATGAAAAAAAAGATTTTTACGATAGATTTAGAGGCAGGATTATAATTCCCATTTTTTCAGAATCAGGGGGAATAATTGCTTTTGGTGGTAGAACACTACTTAAGGATAAAAGTAAATATTTAAATTCACCTGATACACCTTTATATAAAAAAGGTAAACACTTATACGGGTTTAACTTTTCGAAAAAATTTATAAGAGAAAAAGGAGATTCAATATTGGTCGAAGGTTATTTTGATATGATTTCACTTTTTCAAAATGGAGTAAAAAATGTTGTTGCTTCGCTTGGAACGGCATTAACTGATTCTCAGATTTATATATTGAAGAGATTTTCTGACAATATTTATATGTTCTATGATAATGATAAAGCCGGGATTTCAGCTATTATTAGGGGAATTGGAGAGATGTTTGAGCAAAATGTCTTTCCCCGTATTATTAGTTATAAGGATTTAAAAGATCCTGATGAGTTTATAAAGAAGCGAGGTGTTAAAGAATTTAATAAATTGGTTGATGAGTCTTTTGATGCGTTTTCTTTTTTATTGAACAAAGCAGACCAGGATTTTAATTGGAGAACTAACCCTGAAAAAATTAGAGATGCAATAGAATATATAAAGAGTTTTATTTGTAAAATGAAAGATCCAGTTGTTCGAATTCAATATATAAGAAGAGCTGCTGATTATTTTAAAGTAGATGATAAAGAATTTAAAATAATTAGAAAGGGTTTTTCTAAAAACAATGGTCAAGTAAAAGAGCTTAAATTGTCTGTTGCAGAAAAGGATTTTCTTGAGGTAATTGTAAAAATGCCAGAACTCATTCCTGAAATAAAGGATCTATTTAATGAAGAAATAATGTCAGTTCTTGTATCAAAAAATATCTTAAACTTAATATTTCAAAATTACAACTATAAAACAAATGAAATTGATGATTATAAGAAACTTTCTGAAGAAATGATGGAATCAGAAAGAAAAGTGTTTAATAAAATATTTCGTGAGAAAGATAACATTAAAAATAATAAAATAGAATTTGAAGAAAAGATAAAATATAGTTTTATGAAATTTCAAGATAAATTAAATGAAAAGAAAATTTCTGAAATTAACAAAAAAATTAGAATTGCTGAAAGAGAGAATAATTTAAGCATAATAAAAGATTTAGTAAAGATAAAAACTCAATATATAAAGGACAAACACAAACAGCAATAGGGGGAATGTTTGAAGGAAAATAAGAATAAAAAATTAGAAGTTTCTCAAAGATTGATAGATGAATTAATTGAATTGTCCAAAGCATCGGATGGCAAGATAGAAAGAGAAGATTTTTTAGAATTTTTAAGAGAAAATGGTTTGAATGGGCAAAAAAAAGAGATTGTAAGTCATTTAAAATCTATAAATATTAAAATTAAGTATAAGAGGTCTGTTCTGAGCTCAGAAAAAATGAAAATGTATAATGACTTTTTGACTGATTACAAAAAAGAATTACAAGCTATTATTAAAAGATCTAGAAAATATTTTGGTATGGTTGAAACTGTATTTATCTACAATTTGTTTGAAAAGGAAGCTGTTTTTAAGAAAAATATAAAATTTGTGAAGCGTTATTTAAAAGAAAATGATATAAAACTTATAAAACCACATAAGGCAAAAGTTGTAAAACATGGGATGGAAAAGGTTGAAATCGTAGGAGACCCTGTCAGGCAATATCTGAGAGAAATGGGTAGTGTTAATCTGCTTTCAAGAAATGAAGAAATTAGAATTGCAAAGAAAATTGAGATGGGAGAAAAGAAGGTAATTAAAGCTTTAGTGAAAACAAATATAGTTTTAAATTCAGTGATAGAATTAGGTAAAGAAGTTTTGGAAGGGATAAGAAGTATAGAAACTGTGATTGAGGTTATTGAAAATATTTATGATGAATCAAAGAAACAGATAGTAAGAGATAATTTTTTAAAGCAGTTCGAAGAGCTTAATAGGTTTAAAAGAGAATTGAAAACATTGAA
>JAUXFB010000226.1 GCA_030620255.1 Candidatus Aminicenantota bacterium
AATTGTAACAAAGTCAACCCATATTTATAAAAATAATGTAATAAAATAAACCTAACTTAAGTAAGTGAAATGTTTCATATAGATTTTTAATAAGTCGAAAAATTGACATTTTAGCTTTATAAATGTAAAATTTTCCAGGAGATTGATTTAGTTTAAAAAATGTTTAAATATCAGAAAATATTTAAAATACTCTTAATTGCATTTGTTGTTATTACAATATATTTTATATTGAAGGGGATAAGGCAGAAGGATGAAAGTGATCTTATAAGAGAATTCAAAGCAGATGGAGTTGGTATGATCCATGTAAGATTCAATAATAAAAATAAAAGATCAATTGAGTTCAAATGTAAGGAATCCAAGAAAGTAAATGACAATAAGATAGCAATGAAAAATGTTGATGGTACTATATTTAAAAAGGGCAGAATGAATAAGGATTTAAAAATAATTGCTGATAAGGGTCTATTTGAGAATAATTTTTACAATTTCTTTGTAGAGAAAAATGCTAAGCTCATCTCAGATGATTTTACAATTAGAAGTGATAGTTTTTTTCTAAAGGATAGAGTAATTCTCTCAACAGATAAAATTGTCAATTTTAAAGTGGAAAATCTAAATGGATGTGCAAGAAAAGGTATGAAGTTCAATCTTAAGATGAATATTTTGAAACTTTTTGATACTGAGGGTACTTTAAAAAAAAACAATAAGATTTTTAAGTATAAAACAGCCGAACTACTTTTTGTAGAGAAGAATAAAGCGTTGATATTACAAAAGGAGTCTAAAATAGAAAGTAAAGATTCTCTATTGAAAAGCAACAGAATAGCAATGAAATTTTCAGATGATTTAAAAAAAGTAAAAAGCTCTTTTGCTTCTGGAAACTGTTACTTTATCTTAGGAGATAAAAGAAAGAATAATGATTATAAAGAAATAAGGTCAGAAGATATTCGATGTTTTTTTGGTTTGGAAGCTAATATTGAAAAACTTGTTATATCTAAAAAAGGTTCAGTTAAAATAAAAACAGAATCCAATTTAATTAAAATGAGCTCTGATTTAATTGTGATATATTTTGAAAAAGATACAGGTAAAATTAAGATCATAAAAATGCTTTCTCGTGGTAAAGTTAGCAATAGAGGTAAAACAAATTTTACTATTTCTTCAAATAAGATAGAATTGAATTTTGATAATGGAGAGATAAAATTATGTAAAGCAATGAGAGAGTGTAGCTTTAAGATAGATGAATATAGGGGAAAATCAGATACTCTAATTTATGATATTGATAGAAAAAATATAGGTATAAGTGGCAAGAATTCAATAATTAGGATTAAAAATAATACATTTAATTCCAATCGATTTTTTGTTGAAACTGATAAAAAGATATTATCATCTTCAAAAGGAATTAAATCAATTGTTAAGTTGAATAAAGAAAATGTTTTGTTTTCATCTAAATCGATTTTTATAAATTCAAAAAAAATAGTGTTTCTAAGTAAAGAGGAAAAATTTAATTATGAAGGTAATGTACATTTAAATCAGGAAAATACTGTTTTAAATTCAGAAAAACTTGAAATAAACAAGAAAAATGATGTTATTGCATCAGGAAATGTATTTTTGTCTTTTAAGAATAATGAGGATGAAATTATTTTAAAGGGAGAAAAGGTTAATTTTGATTCAAATGAAAGAATGATTGTTATTAATATAAATGGGAAAATAGAGAATGGTAAAAATATTTTAAAAGCAAATACACTATCTATAAAGTTTAATAAAGAGAATGAAATTGAGAGTATAAACGGAGAGGATACGGTTAATTTTAAAAAAGAAGATATTTATGGAAGCTCAAAAAAGGTAACCTGGCTATTTAAGAGAGATTTGATAATATTTAAAGATTCTGCACAATTACAAAGAGAAAGTGGAGCAATAACAAAGGGTAAGGAATTGAAATTCGACCTTAAAAACAATAAAATTATCACAATTTCGGATGAGATAAAACGTACTGAAACGATTTTAAAGTAATCTTTAAAATTGGTTTTATATTCCTCTATTTAGGATATTTTGTGAATAATTTTCCCCATTGGGATTCTTGTTCCCATGTTTTTACGATCTTTTTACCTTTTACTTTATACCATATTCTGTCATGGTACATTTCTGAGGCAAAAATAAACATATAAACAAGAGGAGTATGAAAGAAGATTTTTTGTATATACTTTAATGGAGTATCTTTCCAGAAGATTCTACCTGCGCCTGTAGCAAAATTCACTCCTACATCAAATTTCCAGTTTTCATTTACAGCATCAACATCACCGACAATCTCGATTTCTTCAGGATTACCCACACCCAGTTTATGCTCATGTGAGAGATAAATACATGGTAATTTACGCCAGTTAAATCCCATCATTTTAGCTGCTACTGAATCAATAGCTACCTGATCTGATGAAGCCAATATTATGTTTTTATCATGTGGTATAACTGTCCTTGGGCCAGGTCCTGAGCCGGATGTAGTTCCATCCATTGTTGCAAACATGCCTTTGTGAATCTCTCTTCCAATTGCAAGTAGATCAACTAAAGTTTCATGAATCCATGTGTGAGTGTAATGCCTGCGGTCATTTAAAAGTCCTCCGAAAGCATTTTTTAAAGCTCCTGTATAGGTTGTATATGAATGTGTTTTAACTGTTGGTAAGTGGATTATGTTTTTACCAACAAAAAAATCAGGTATGAATATTCCTTCAGGAAAAACTTTATGCAGAGCAAGAGTTTTAAATTTTGGGTTGAACTTGATCCATTTCATGTCTTCTTCTTTGAAATTGAACAAAACCGGGATGTTGTATTTTTTGTAAATAGGAGAAAATTTAAGTTCTTGTTCTCCTTTTTCAGCTATTGTAACAACAGTATGGTTATGAACTGCAACAAGATCATTAAATCCTGAGCTTTTAAGACCCAGAATAGAACCTTCTAATTGCCATGGGGTTGTGTTTACTCCGGGAAAGACATTATGCCATGTAATATTATCTTTTAGAATTGTTTTTGCTGATAAATCTAAAGCTTTGTTAATTTCAGCTAATTTACATAGTTTTTGATAATCTTCAATAACTGTTTCTGGTTTTGTTTTTAGAATCGCAACTTTTGCTTTAGTCATTTTTTTTACCCTTTTTATTAATTTAAGTTAAAATTATTTAGATTCTATTATATCATACTTATATTTTATATAAATTTTATTAAGTGTTAAAAATTTTATTTATTGATTTTAAGTTAAAGTTGAAGTAAAATTATTAATGATTAAAAAGTATTTAGAAAAAAGAAGAGAAAAAAAAAAGAAGAGAAAAGAAGAAAAAAAAGGTATTGGGGTATTTAGAGAATATTTTGAACTTATATCTGAAGTATTAATTTATGTTTTTTTTGTTATGACTTTTCTTTTTCAATCATTTGTAATACCTACTGGTTCAATGGAGAATACTCTTCTTATAGGTGTCCATCTCCTTGTAGGTAAGGTTGCATATTCTCGTTCGATAGGAACTTTAGATAGTTTTATTTTTTCTCAAAAAAAGATTTTAAGAGGTATGATTGTTACATTTAAAGCTCCTCCGGAAATGGAAAAGGAATATGTAAAGAGGGTAATAGGATTGCCTGGTGAGACTATAAAAATTATAAATACTAAAGTTTTTATAAATGGAAAACTTCTTA
>JAUXFB010000073.1 GCA_030620255.1 Candidatus Aminicenantota bacterium
GGTGGAACAGACCTTCATATAACAACTAATTCTGCTCCAATAATAAGGGTCAATGGGAAGATAAGAAGAATAGAACATCCACCATTAACTCCTGCTGAGACCAAGCAGGTTATTTATAGTATTTTGAATGATGCCCAGAAACATAAATTTGAAGAAGATTGGGAGCTTGATTTTTCTTTTGGTATAAAAGGAATTGCCCGTTTTAGAGCAAATGTTTTTATGCAAAGGGGAGCAGTTGCTGGAGCATTTAGAAGGATTCCTTATGAAATATGGAATTTTGAGAAATTGGGGCTTCCACCTATTGTTGCAACACTTTCACATATACCAAGAGGGTTGGTCCTAATGACAGGGCCCACAGGTTCTGGGAAAACCACATCTTTAGCAGCATTAATTGATAAGATAAATAAAGAGAGGCCAGTTCATATCATCACTATTGAGGATCCGATTGAATATTTACATAGCCACAGAAAAGCAATTGTAAATCAAAGGGAATTACATGCTGATACAAAGAGTTTTGCTGGTGCTTTAAGATCTGCTTTAAGAGAAGATCCTGATGTTGTTTTAATTGGTGAGATGAGAGACCTTGAAACTATTAGAGCTGCTATAACAACAGCTGAAACCGGACATTTAACTTTTGCAACCTTACATACAAATTCTGCTTCTCAAACTATAAATAGAATGATCGATGTTTTTCCTCCACATCAACAATCTCAAATACGAACTCAATTATCAATGAATTTAGAAGGAATTGTTACACAGGCTTTATTACCAAGGGCAGATGGTAGAGGACGGTGCCTGGCTGTAGAAGTGTTAATTCCAAATATTGCAATTAGGCACTTAATAAGGGATAATAAGATTCATCAGATATATTCTACAATGCAAACTGGTCAGGAAAAATACGGAATGATAACTTTTAATCAATCTTTAGCAAACCTCTACTTTAAGAAGATTATTACAGTTGATACTGCAATGGAGATTTCTCATAACCAGGATGAGTTAAATGATTTAATAAAGAGAGGTCCTGATGCTGTAATAAGTGCATTCAGGCCTAATTATGGGGGATTTAGTTCTTCAAAAGATTAAAAATCTCATAGTTTTTAAGGAGGAATTATGGCTGTATTTAGATTTAAAGGTAGAAATAAAGCTGGAAATCTTGTTGAAGGTGAAAAAGTTGCGCGAACAGCTCAAGAGATAGCCTTAAGCCTTGAAAGAGATCAAATAAGAGTTTTGAGCATAGAAAAGAAAAAAATTGCTGTTAGAATTCCGTTTATAAGTGGAAAAGGAGGTAGGAAAAAAGTTTCTCTTAAAGAATTGTCTGTATTTAATCGTCAGCTATCTGTTATGTTTAATGCGGGTCTTCCTATTACACAGGGACTTGGTATCCTTGCAGCACAGCAAAAAAACAAGTATTTTGAAGAAGTTTTGCAGGAAGTGAGAAGGGATGTTGAAGCTGGCTCTAATTTTTCTAATGCTTTGAGGAAATATCCAGATGTTTTTAATAATCTTTATACAAGTATGATACAGGCAGGTGAGGCTTCGGGTAATTTGGATACAATCTTAATGAGATTATCTGAATATATTGAAAATATGCAAAAAATTATAAGAAGGGTAAAATCTGCAATGACTTATCCTATTGTTGTTATAGTCTTAGCTGTTTTAATAACTGCTCTTATATTATGGAAAGTAGTTCCAATATTTGAAGATATGTTTTCTCAATTAGGAGCAGCTTTACCCATGCCAACACAAATTGTGATGAGTGCATCAGATTTCTTGCAGTCCAATATTCTTTTAATTATAATTGCTATAGGTGGACTGTTTTTTGCATTCAAAGCTTATTATAGAACCTATAAAGGAAAAAGAGTAATAGATAGATTAAAATTAAGAATTATTGTGTTTGGGGACTTACTATTAAAAGTTGGTGTTGCCAGGGTTACAAGAACAATGGCTACACTTTTAGATTCTGGTGTAGAAATTATTGAAGCTATAAGCATTACTGCTAAAACCGCAGGTAATGCAATAATTGAGGATGCTGTGCTTAAGAGTAGGGCATCAGTTCAAGAAGGTAAACCTTTATATTCTTCCTGGGAAGAAACTGGAATTTTTCCTTCTATGGTTACCCAGATGGTATCGGTTGGAGAACAAACAGGTGCTTTATCAAGTATGCTTAGTAAAATAGCTGATTTTTATGACCAAGAAGTGGATGCTGCAGTTGCTGCTCTTATCTCAATTATGGAACCTATAATGATTCTAATTTTGGGTGGATTGGTTGGTTCTGTGGTTATTGCCATGTATCTGCCAATGTTTAGCATAATTGGTCAAGTTGGTTAATCAAAGCATTGATTTTTATTGAAGACGGAAAAATAAGAGGAAGATTTGTATTCTTAAATTCATTAAGAATAGCTATATATTCTGTATTAATTCTTATTTCTGTTTTTATATTGATCGTCTTCAGGAGTTCATCTTTCCCAAATTTAGCTTTTATTATATCTTTGCTAATTGCTCTTGCTTTCAGTATTTTAAATTTTCCTTTATTTAATATACTAAAATATAGACTTATAGTATATATCCAATTATTTATTGATATTATTATAATTACGCTAATAGTTTATTTTTCAGGTGGAATTGGTAGTCCTTTTTATTTTTTATATATATTACCTATAATTGTTTCATCTATTTTTTTAACAAAAAGAGATGCTTTTTATATTGCTACTCTTTCATTTGTCTTTTTTGGGACTCTATCAGACTTAATGTATGTAAAGGTAATTCCTTTTTATTCTGGAATTTATCCTACTGGTATTTCATTTGGAAGCTTTATTTATAATATTATAATGAGTTTTGTTGCTTTTTTAACTGTTGCGATCATTTCTTCTTATTACTTTGAGAACATAAAAAAAATTGGAGAAGAATTAAAAAATACTCAAGAGAATTTAAAAGATTTAACTCTATTAAATAATACTGTGATGGAAGAAATGGGGAATGGGTTTATTACATGCGATTCGCATGGAAAGATCGTCTCTTATAATAAAAAGTCAAAAATTTTACTTAATTTTAATACAAAGTATAATATTTTTGATTTATTATTTTCAAAATCTGATTTACTAAATTTGAGGAGAGAATTAGATTCCAATAATAAGTATTATTTTGAGAAAGAAATCAACAACTTTTTTCTTGGGATTTCAGTTTCATTTATTAAAGGTATTTATTCTTTTGATAAAATTATTGTTTTTATTGTTACAGATTTGACTGAAAAAAAAAGGATTGAAGAAGCTTTAAATAAAAAAGAACATCTGGTATTAATAGGTGAAATGGCTGCAGGTATAGCACATGAAATCAGGAATCCTTTGGCATCTATATCTGGGGCAGTTCAATTTCTTGAAAAGGAGCTGAAACTTAAAACTGAAAATAAAAATCTTATGGATATAATAGTAAGAGAATCAAGTAGACTTTCAAAATCAGTTGAAGAGTTTCTTGATTTTACTAAGGTAATTCCTTTAGAAAAGGCTAAGTTTGATCTTGCGATTGTAATTGATGAGATGATCGAATTAATTAAATTGAATAGTAAAAAAGTAAGATTTGTCAAAAAATATAGCAAAGGTAATAAAGTTTTTGCTGATATAAACAAAATAAAACAGCTTGTATGGAACCTGGCTAGTAATTCTGTTAAAGCTGTGAATTATAATGGTATTGTACAAATTAGCATCTATGATGAGAATGGCCATATAAACCTTTCCATAAAAGATAATGGTATTGGAATTGAGAAAAAAGAACTGTCAAAGATTTTCATACCTTTTTATTCAAAATTCAGTTCTGGGATAGGTCTTGGAATGGCTGTAATTAAAAGGATAATTGAAGAACATAACTTTGATATTAAAATAAATTCAAAAAAAAATATTGGTACTGAGGTAATAGTATGTTTCAAAAAAATATAAAAATTTTATTGGTAGATGATGATGATAGTTTAAGAGATATGCTAAGTATTGTATTAAAAAAGGAAGGCTACGATGTTGTAAGTCTTGAAAATGCAATGTTAGCATTAAAAATATTGAAAAAAAGATCATTTGATCTGATAATCTCAGATATAAAAATGCCAGGTATAAGTGGGATTAAGTTATTAAGTAAGATAAAATCAATTAATAACGAAATCCCCATAATAATGATTACAGCATATGCTTCTACCAATGATGCAGTTGAAGCAATGAAATTAGGAGCTGAAAATTATATTACAAAACCCTTTAACCTGGATGAGTTAAAAATTATAATTAACAAAGCCCTGTATAAAAAAAATATTGAAAGGGAAAATGTTGAGCTAAGGTTAAAGTTATCTAGAGAAGATAAATTTGAAGACATAATTGGGAATAGCTCAAAAATGTTAAAAATTTATGAGTTAATAGATAACATCTCAAAAACAGATTCCAATGTTTTAATCACAGGTGAAAGTGGAACAGGTAAGGAATTAATAGCAAGAGCAATTCACTCTAAAAGTCTTAGGGAAGCAGAGAATTTTGTTTCAATTAATTGTGGAGCATTACCGGAAAATTTATTGGAAAGTGAGTTGTTTGGACATATAAAGGGTTCTTTTACGGATGCATACAGAGATAAAATGGGATTGTTTGAGCAGGCTGAACAGGGTACAATTTTTCTTGATGAAATAGCTGAAATGTCTCAAAAAATGCAGGTTAAATTATTGAGGGCAATTCAAGAAAGAAAAATAAGAAGGGTTGGGGGTGATTTGGAAAAAGAAATTGATGTGAGGATAATTTCAGCTACAAACAAAGATCTAGAAATAAGTATGAAAGAGTCTGAATTTAGAGCAGATTTATTTTATAGGTTAAATGTAATTCCAATAAATGTTCCACCATTAAGAGAAAGAAGAGTCGATATTCCTTTGTTAATGCAACATTTTTTAGATAAGATTAATAAAAAGTTTGGTAAAAATATTGAGGGATTTGAAAAAAAAGTGATTGACCTATATATGAATTATTCATGGCCTGGAAATGTCAGAGAATTGGAGAATTTTGTCGAGAGAGCTGTGGCTTTAGAAAAAAGCAATATTATAAGAAAGGAGAATACACCAACAGATATAATCTATGATGTTTCTGGAGGTAAAATTGACAGAGAGGATTTAACAACATTATTGTACGAAGGGGATTTTGATTTTTATAGATATATTGATAATATAAGTAAAAATATTATTTTAAAAGCATTAAGTATGAATGATTCAAATATAAAGAAAACAGCAGAAATGTTGAAATTGAGTTACAGGTCTTTAAGATATCTTATAAGTAAGTATAAGCTAAAATAGATAATAGGATGTTTTATATATAATGAAAATAATTCTTGCATCTTCATCTCCAAGAAGAAAAGAGTTGTTAAAACTAATAGGTCTTGAACCAGAGGTAATTGAGCCTATGGTTAAAGAGCATATTAAGCTGGAAGAGAAATCCTTAGATTTTCTTAAAAGATTAACAATTTTAAAGGGTAACAGTGTTTATATAAATGAATATTTTAATTCTATTATTATCTCTTCTGATACTATTGTTTTGCTGGAAAACAAAATTATTGGGAAACCAAAAGATAGAGAAGATGCGTTTTGTATTTTAAAATCTCTCTCAAAGAATGTACATGAAGTATGGACAGGGGTCTCTATAATTTATAAAGGTAAAACTTATTTTGATTATGCTAAAACAAAAGTTTTTTTTGAAGAAATTAAAGATGATGAGATAAATTATTATCTTGATAATGAGGATTATATGGACAAAGCGGGTGCTTATGCTATTCAGGGTAAGGCATCTGTTTTTGTAAAAAAAATTGACGGCTGTTTTTTTAATGTTATGGGGTTTCCCTTAAATTTATTTTTTAATATGCTAAAGAATATTGGAATAAATATTTATAAATAGTTAAATTTAATAGATAAAGTAAATTGTTTGCTAAAGAAGATTTTTTGTGAAACTTTTTTGTATTAAATATAGTCACTTAAAAAAAAATTTAATAGGGCTTAACAAAGTAAAATCTTATGTTATGTTAAGTTTTAAAAAATGACTTTGAGTCAGTTAGATGTCTAAGGTTATAAAATGAAAGGTAGTCATTTTAAGGAGGAACTATGGGAATTATAGAAAGAAAAAAGAGGGAAAAGGAGGAAAGGCGTAATTCTATAATAGATGCTGCTGAAAAGGTGTTTTTTTTAAAAGGTGTGGAGAATTCTACAATGGATGAGGTGGCAGAAGCTGTTGAGCTGAGCAAAGGTACTATCTATCTTTATTTTAAAAGTAAAGATGATCTATTCCATGGAATAATCCATAGGGCAATGCTAAAATTAGAGGGAGCGTTTAAGAAAGTATCTTCAGAAAAAGGTTCAGGAGCGGAAAGGCTTACCAGAATTGGTGAAGCATATTTTAAATTCAGTGATGAATATCCTGATTATTTTGATGCTATGCTTCATCAGGAGGAGAAACATCTGTTTGAAAACGGAGTGAATAAGCAAGGCTACTTTTTTAAGTGTAATGAAGTAGGAAACAGTGTTTTCAGTATATTAGCAAATATTATAAGAGATGGTATCAAAGATGGGAGCCTGAGGCCGGACATTGACCCGATGAAGCATGCAATAGCATTGTGGGGACATACAACAGGGATAATGCAGATAATTAAATCAAAGGGCCATGTTTTAGAAAGAATAGCAGGTATTACAGGTGAAGAGCTTATTAATTATTCGTTTGATCTTATACGGAGGTGCTCAAGAAA
>JAUXFB010000033.1 GCA_030620255.1 Candidatus Aminicenantota bacterium
ATGACCTGAAACTGGTTATGTTTTTGAACTCTGTTTGGGTTTTTTGCATATCTCCCATCATCTGGTCTTCTTGAAGGCTGCCAAAATGCAACTTCCCAGTGCTTTTTCCCTAAAACTTTGAAAAATGTGTCAGGTGTCATTGTGCCTGCGCCTACTTCTGTATCATATCCAGAGGCAATATAACAACCATTTTGAGACCAGAATTCTTGTAATTTAATTATAATGTTTTGTAAACTCATTATTCACCTAAATTTTCCCATTTTAGAATATGTTTTCTTGCTGCAAGTATTTCATCTAATCTTGAAACAGGGGTTGTATATGGAGCACCCTTAATGTATTCAGGGTCATTTTTTGCCTTTTCTAATATTTTTTTCATAACATCAATAAATTCATCTATTGTTTCTTTACTTTCTGTTTCGGTTGGTTCAATCATCATTGCACCATGAACAATCAAAGGGAAATATATTGTAAATGGGTGTATCCCGTAATCAAGAAGACTTTTTGCAATATCAAGTGTTGTTACATTTAGATTATTGTCAGAGAATACAACTTCATGTAAAATTTTCGATTTATATGGTAATTCAAGGAAAGGTTCAAGACTTTTGCGAATATAATTTGCATTCAAAACAGCATCTTCTGCAACCTTTCTGATATGTTCTTTACCAATAGACATGAGATAAGTAAGAGCCTTTACTATTACTAAAAAATTGCCATAAAAATTCTTTACTCTTCCAATGCTCTTTTTTTCGTGATATTTTACAAAACAGTTGTTATCTTTTTTATATACAATTGGTGTTGGCAAATATTTGATTAGATATGGAGCTACTCCAACAGGGCCTGAACCTGGTCCACCTCCTCCATGTGGAGTAGAAAATGTTTTATGTAAATTTAAATGCAGTACATCAACTCCTAAATCTCCGGGTCTAACAATTCCCATAAATGCATTCATATTCGCTCCATCCATATATAATAAAGAGCCGTTTTTATGAAGTATTTCAGATATTTTGCAGATGTTTTTTTCAAAAATTCCAAGAGTGTTTGGGTTTGTCATCATTAACGCAGCAACATCTTCATTTAAATATTCTTTTAATGTCTCAATATCAATAATTCCATCCTTGTTCGAAGGTATCTCTATGATTTCATATCCTGCAAAATGTGCAGAAGAAGGATTTGTCCCATGTGCTGAGTCTGGTATAAGGACTATTTTTCTTGGATCTCCTTTTGAGCTCAAGTATTTTTTAATTATCATCATTCCAGTAGTTTCACCGTGTGCTCCTGCAGATGGTGCGAGTGTAAATGCTGCCATTGCTGTAATCTTTTTTAGCCATTCCTCAAAAGTTGTTATAATCTCAAGGTTGCCTTCAACAAATTTATGAGGAGAGTATGGATGTGTGGAAAATTCTTCGAAATTAGCAATTTTTTCATTTATTTTTGGGTTGTATTTCATTGTACAGGATCCCAAAGGATAAAAACCTGAGTCAACTGAATGATTTAATTGAGCAAGGTTTGTGTAATGTCTTACGACCTCTACTTCAGAAAGTTGAGGGAAATCTTTTATATCTTCTCTCAGTTTTTTTTTGTCTATTGTTATTAAATCATCTGAAAATTCCGTTTGGGAAAAAGAATATCCAATTTTACCTTTTCTGCTTTTTTCAAAAATTGGTTTTTGTAATTTATTCACTCTATTTCTCCAATTGCATTTATCAATTTGTCTATATCTTTCTTTTTGTGTATTTCTGTAAAATTAATAAGAATTGAGTTTTCGAAATCTGAATAAAAGTATTTTAAAGGAACACCCGCTATAATATTTTTTTCTTCAAGCTTTGTTATAAAATCTTCTACTTTGTTATTTTTTATTTCAAGTACGACTTCATTGTAAAAATCTTTTTTATATTTAATACTAATGTTACTTAATTTTGAAGCCTCTTTTACAAAATATGCTGTATTTAAATGGTTTGTTTTGGAAATTTCCTTAAGCCCTTTTTGCCCCATAGTTGATAGATATATAGCTGCTCTTAATGCACACAATGCTTGATTTGAGCATATATTTGATGTTGCTTTTTCTCTTTTTATGTGTTGTTCCCTTGTTGATAATGTGAGTACATAACCTTTTCTACCTTTTGTGTCAAGAGTTTGACCAACAATTCTTCCTGGCATTTGTCTGAGAAATTCTTTTTTTGCACCTATAAAACCAAGATAGGGTCCTCCAAAACCAATTGGGATTCCAAAACTCTGGGCTTCTCCTACAATTATGTCTACACCATTTTCTGCAGCAGGTGTTAAGAAAGCAAGAGACATTGCTTCAGCTGTAACCTGAATTGAGTATATTTCTTTGCTTAGAGTTATATCAGAAATGGTTTTTGTTTCTTCAATAACTCCTAAAAAGTTGGGGGATTGGAATATGAAGCCTCCACAATTTTCATCTATCTTTTCTTTAAGTTGACTTAAGTCTATTTTTCCGGTTTCTTTGTCAAATTCAATAAATTCAGCCTCAAAATTCAGGTTTTGAATATAAGTATGAATAATTTCTATATATTCTGGATGAAGGTTAGAAGCAATAAGAATACGATTTTTTTTAGATTTTCTTAATGCAAGAAGTACTCCCTCTGCTGCTGCTGTTCCACCATCATAAAGTGATGAGTTTGAAACATCCATTCCAGTAAGCATAGCAATCATAGTCTGATATTCAAATATTCCCTGCAAACTTCCCTGACTTACCTCTGCTTGATATGGTGTGTATGGTGTTGATAATTCACCTTTACTTATTAAGTAATTCACTACTTCAGGAATAAAATGGTTGTAAGCTCCTGCGCCTAAAAAGCTTAAGTAATTTGAATATTTATTTTTTTTTGCTAATTCTTTAAATTTTTCTAAAAGTTGGTCTTCTGTAAGGGCTGATGGAATATCATTCATAGAGAAGTAGGATTTATCTTTGGGTATATCAGAGAATAACTCCTTTGTATCTTTTATTCCCAGAAATTTTTTAATTTCTTCCCTTTCAGAGTCTGTAAGAGGGAAATATCTCATTTATTACTCCTAAGAAATTCCATTGAGAAAGTCGTTATATTGATTGTTATTCATTAAATTTTCGATCTCTTTTTTATTTTCAATTTTGATTTTAATGATCCAGCCCTTTCCATTTGGGTCTTTGTTTATGTTTTCCGGGTTACTCTCTAATTCTTCATTAACTTCGATAATTTCGCCTGATATAGGTGTATATATATCATCAACTGCTTTAACAGATTCTATATTTGCGCAAGCATCACCTTTTTTGATTTTTTCACCAACTGAGGGCAATTCTACATAGACGATATCTCCAAATTCCTTTTGAGCAAAATCTGAGATACCTATTATCCCGATATCTCCTTCAACTTTTACCCATTCATGTTCTTTTGTAAATTTAAAATCATCTAAATTCATTTTTTCCTCCAATTAATTTTTTTTATCTCTTTTATAAAATGGGGTTTCTACTACTTTAGCAAGAATTTTATTGTTTCTTATTTGTATTTGAAATTTTGTTCCTATTTCCGTTCTCTCAACAGGTAGATATGTCATGCCAATTGCTTTTTTTAAATAGGGTGCATAAGTTCCGCTTGTAACTGTTCCATATTCTTTATTGTCAACATATATAGGATAACCATGTCTTGCTATACCCCTGTCTATAAGCTCAAATCCAATAAGTTTTCTATTTATACCTTCATTCTTTTGTTTTAAAAGAAAGTTTTTTCCTATAAAGTCTCCTTTTTTTAATTTCAGTATCCAGCCTAAGTTTGCTTCCAGAACAGTATGAGAATTATCAATATCGTTTCCATACAGAGCCATACTTGATTCAAGCCTTAATGTATCTCTTGCACCAAGTCCAGCTGGTATAACATTATATTTTTTCCCTTTATCAAGAAGATCTAAGAATAGTTTTGAAGCAGTATCTTCATCTGACTTAAAGTAGATTTCAAATCCGTCTTCTCCTGTATATCCGGTTCTTGAGATGATAGAATCGATTCCTTTTATTTCACCTTTTATGAAATGATAATATTTAATTGCGCAAAGGTCTTCTTTTGTAAATTCAGATAAAAGTTTTTCTGAAACAGGGCCTTGTATGGCTATTTGTGAATAATCTGTGCTCTCATTATTTATATTAACATCAAAATGTACTATCTTTTCTTTAATCCATTTATAATCTTTGTCTATATTAGATGCATTAACAACTAATAAATATTCATTTTCAGAAAGCATATAAACTAATATGTCATCAACAAAGCAACCATTTTCTGTGAGTAATGCGGAATATTGAATCTTTCCTGGTTTTAATTTTGCAGCATTGTTTGAAGTAATATATTGAACAGCATCTAAAGCTTGTTTTCCTCTTAAAAATATTTCGCCCATATGGCTGACATCGAAAATTCCTCCATATGTTCTTACTGCATTGTGCTCAGTATTTATGCCTGAATATTGAACAGGCATATCCCATCCTGTAAATTCCACCATCTTCCCATTCAAAATATAGTGGGCTTTGTTTAATTTTGTTTTTTTCATTCAGAATCTCCGGTTCCAAAATTATAAATTTATAAATAACATATAAAGCTATAAAAATCAATAATGAGTTATAACTAAGCTATATAATGATTATATAAAAACACCTTTTATTATAAATACTTTATAATATGTTAAAGGAATTATTTTTTTATTAAATATCTAAAGCTTGACAAATAGTTAGTGTTTTATTTATAATCTTTTTTTATATAGAGATTATTTTAGGATAAGTTATTATCTAAAAAAGATACTTATACTTAAGCGGAGGAAATCTAATGAAAAAAAAGGCTCTTATATTATTAATTACTTTATTTATTAGTTCGTTATTTTTATTCTCAGATGAAAAACAGGATTCTTGGGAAAATGCCATTTCTGAACAAAATATAGAATTTAGAATGTCCCTACTTGAACAATATGCTGAAAAATATGCACAGGAAGGGGATTCAAATTTAAAAGATCTTTATTATCAATTATCTCTGGATTCATTCAACCTTAAGAAATATGAAAAAACGATTACTTACGGTGAAAAGGCATTGAATTTGGAAAATATTAAAGATAGAAATAAACTTCAGTTGAATCTTTTACTTGCAAACTCTTATAATGTAACGAAAAAGGATCTTGATAAAGCTTATCATTATGCTGGTTTAGCTTTTGAATTGGCAATAACAATGAAAGCTAATGAAAATAATACAAAAAAATATGATAAAAAATATATTGTTCCAGCATTGAGAATTCAAATATTCATTCTGTATTCGAAAGGCAGAAATGACCCTGAAATGATGAATAAGGCTGCAGAAAAAGCTATTGAGATTTTTGCAAACTATGATAAATCGACAAAATCATCCAATATGATTGTTACTCTGGCTAATAATTTGTATAAAATGAAAAAAATCAGAAGTGCTATTAGTGTATTTGAGCATGTTTGTAATGTTGAAAGGCCAAATTATAGGTACTTAAGTATGCTTGCTAGTTGGTACAGTAAGATAGATGATAAGGAAAAAGCAGTAAATTGTCTTGAGAGATCTTATAGAATAAGGAAAAATGCAAAAACTGCTTATAACCTTGGTGTAATGCTTCAAAAGAGGGATATAGATAGGGCTATTAGATATTTAGCTGAAGCACATATTATGAGACATGAAAATAAGGAAGCAAAGGACTATAAGTTGTTGAGACATTTATATTATAATGTTAAGGCTTCAAAAGACAAAGCCAAAGAAGAATTGGATGCAGGCTTTCAAGAGATAATTAATTCTGCCAGATCAAGGTTGGGAAAATAAACAATAAAGAAGATTCTCTATAAATTTTTTATTTGTAACTCATATTAAATTTCTTTAATTCAAGTTTTTAAGTGTAGATTTATAGTTTTTTTAAAGTGTCCTGTTTTTGTGACAAAAGATTAAAAAGTGTCCTATTTTTAGGACATTTTCCTTCTTATTTGTTGGCATTAAAATTGCATGCATTTAAGTGAATGATTGGAAAATAAAAATTTAGGAGGGGAAAATGAGTAATATTAAAAGGATATCTTTAGTTTTTGGATTATTTATGCTGAGCTTTCTGTTTATATCAGCAAATCTTTTTTCATCTGATGAATCAATTTATGGTCATATCTCATATGTTGATGGAGATGTAAAAATAATAAGAGGTGATAATAGGCAGGACAAAGCGATTGTTAACCTGCCAGTTGCTCCTGGAGATAGTATTGTTACCGGAAAAAAAAGCCGCTGTGAGTTGCAGTTTGATAATGGGACAATTATGCGTATTGACAAGAATTCTATGTTAGAATTAACTACTATTCTGGCTAAAACATTAACATCAAAATGGAAAGTTACAACACTTAATCTGATTAAGGGCCAGATATATTCAATGAGTAATTCTTATAATTTTGAAATGTTCCAGATCATTACCCCAAATGCTGCAATAAATCTAAAAAAAAGCTCAACTTCTATTATTCGTATCTTAGAAGATGGAGGCACATATCTTTTTTCTAATAGGGGAAAATTTGATGTTTTATATGGTATGAATGTTCAATCTATGAAGAAGGAGACAGTTAAACCTAAACAAGGTTATATTATTACAGCAGATTATAGACTCGTTCCTAATAAGAAACAGAATATAGAATTTTTGTTATGGAATGAGCATATAAACAAAAATTTTAAAGAGCTTCATTATGGCGTCAATAAAGTACCAAAACCTATTTACCGTTATAATAAAGCCATTATTGATTGGGCAGAAAAATGGTCATCACGTTATGGTGAATGGATATATAATGATGTTTTTGGCTATGTATGGAAACCCTATGATGAAACCTTTAAATTTAACAGACCCTTTTTTGGTGCTGAGTATGTTAAAATCGGGAATGAATTGTTCGCAGTTCCCTCTCAGCCATGGGGATGGGTGCCTATTCATCTTGGAACCTGGGTGTTTTTGAATAAATATGGATGGACATGGATCCCGGGTAATGCATTTTCAAAAGGAATTGGCTTGGACAGATGGATTGGAAGTGCTGAATTCGGCACAGATTCTATATATGGGCTAGGGTTCTCTCCATTTAATAGTTTGAATGTCTGGGGCTCTTACTATTTACCAACTTTATCATACTGGATGAATGAGGTATATGGTGGTTACGATCTTTACTATACTTATCGACACTATGGAAAAAAAAGATGGTCAAAAGCTTTTTATAAAAAATATAATATATCCTTGAAAAAACCTTGTTTTAACGATGTTCCAAAAGGTGTTATACATTTAATTGAAAAGATGAATAAAACATATGTAAAATATCTAAAAAGAAATATTGGAAAAACAGCTAAGCCTATAATTAACCCAAAAAAGGTGTACAATGCATTTGTGTACTCACAAAGAAAAATTGTTATGCCTGGTGTATTGATCTATAAAAAAGGATTAAAGAGTAAGGGTTATCTAAAGGGGTTCAGGGATTGGAATCCTGATAAAAGATGGGCTATTAGTAGAAATCTCTCTGTTTTTTATTCAAGTAAGACAAATGAAGTTGTATGCCCTAAACTTAAAATTTCTTCCAGCAGGCTTACAGCAAAGCAGAGGAGTGCTCTTAGAAATGGTAGAATGGGTGATATAGGAAATGGTAAATATCATTACAGATCTAGTTATAATTATGGAGGAGGTGGAAGTTCTTCCAGTTCATCTAATCATAATACTGGAAGTTCAGGTACATGTAAAGAGAAGGAATAATGAATTTAAAAATGGAGATTTATCTTGTTTAAAAAGGTTTTTTTTATTGTTTTGGTTGGTATTTTTTTGTTCTTTTTTACAGGTTCAAAATTACTGATATCAGGAGATTTTGTTTTTTTTATTAAAGGGGGATTAGTAGGAGGGCAAAAAGCGCTTCCAACTAATTATGGATGGGTTTGGAATACAGATTATGTTGATGTTAATGAATATGGAGCAATAACCCCGGACAGTTCTATGGGTATTAGTATATCTGCAGGTTTGTCATACTTTTTTTCTCCGAGCTTTGGTATTTCAACTTCAATAAATTACATTAAACAGAATGTTAATTTAGATTCAGATTATAATTTTTCATGGACATGGTATGACGCGGAGAATAACTTCAGGGAAAGAGGCTGGTATAATTCTGGAAATATATCAGCAGTTCCAATCACACTTGATCTTGTTTACAAAACAATAATTAATAGAAATTCTTCGGTTTGTTTTTATGTAGGAATTGCAGCTTTTTTATCCAAAGTTAATTTGGCTTCTCATGTTGGGTATGGGGAAACTTTAGAAACAGACGAATATTATTACATGGATTGGTATGATATTGATGTAAAAATTGAGCAGAGCGATACTATTTTGGGTGGAAATATTGGTGTTGAATTTGAAAGAAAGATTGGTTTAAATCATGATTTTTTAGCTGGAATTCAATATTTTTATGCACCTTCAAAAAAGTATAGATGGGAACCTGTTCCACAACCAGTATATGAAGGTGAGGAGGAACAGCTTTACAGAGAAAGTGTTCCTGACATTCATGTTGATGGAGATATTCTGTCAGAAATAAATTTTTCTTTTTATAGAGTGTATATTGGAATAAAAATTCATATATAGTAAAAAGAG
>JAUXFB010000325.1 GCA_030620255.1 Candidatus Aminicenantota bacterium
AAAAAAATAATTGAAATATCAAAAAAGAATAAAATAGATTTGGTTGTAATGGCTTCAAATCAGAGAAAAGGACTTGAGAAGTATTTTCTCGGGAGCATAACAGAAAAAGTCCTAATGTATTCAAATACACCAATACTAGTTCTGCCTCTCTCAGATAATGTATTGTCTTGATGAATCTAAGCTACATAGAATAGCAACTCATATTATTTGTTTTAAAAATCAAAAAGCGAGAAGAAGTTTAATAAAAGCTAATATTGATTTAAAAAAATTATATAAATTCAGCAAAAAAGAATTAAATTCTGCAGGTTTTAATAAAGATGAAATAAATGACATTAAATTTAATTATAGAGAAATTGCTGAAAAAGAGCTTCATAAGTGTAAATTAAATAATATCTACTTGATTTTTAAAGAAGATGAATATTATCCTTCACTCTTACCTGAAATTTATGACTCACCAGATTTTATCTATGTGATAGGAGATACCAGTGCTTTAAAAACAGTTAAAATCGCTGTGGTTGGCTCAAGAAGACCTAGTTCATATGGTATGATGTCATTGTCCTATATATTGCCTGATATATGTAAGTCTGGTTTAACTGTTGTTTCTGGAATGGCTTATGGTATTGATTCAATGTCTCACAAAATAGCAATTGAACAAAATGGAAAAATAATTGGAATAAATGCTGGGGGGTTACTTCATATATACCCAGCTGGTAAAAGATATTTGATTGATAAAATTGTTGAAAATGGTTGTGTTATCTCTGAATTTCCTGTTGATGTTACACCAAGACCATTTTATTTCCCCATAAGAAATAGACTTATATCCGGAATTTCAAAGTCTGTTCTCGTTGTAGAAGCAGCATTTAAAAGTGGGTCGCTTATTACAGCAAGATTAGCTATCGAACAAAATAGAGATGTTTATGCAATTCCGGGAAGAATCGATTCCCTTTTGAGTAAAGGTACCAATTATTTAATTCAGCAAGGAGCAAAATTAATTACTTCCTCCAAAGATGTTTTTGATGATTATGGAATAGAATATAAAGAAGAAAGAAAAGAAGAATTAAAAAATTTATCTTTAAAAGAAAAAAAAATACTTGACTTAATTAAGGAAAATGAGGTAAAAGATATAGATTATTTTGTTGAAAATCTGGACATCTCAGTTTCTGAGATAATCTCATTGTTAATGGGAATGATTTTAAAGAACATTATTACTGAAGAAGCAGGAGGTTACAGAAAATTAATATGAAAGAAAAAACACTAATCATTGTGGAATCACCAGCAAAGTCGAATACTATATCAAAGTATCTTGGTGTTAATTATATTGTCAGTTCTTCTATGGGGCATGTAATGGATTTGAATCCTCATGTTTTAAGTATTGATGTTGATAACCATTATAAGCCTCACTACGAAGAGTTGAAAGATAAAAAAAGTATAATTAATGAGTTGAAGAAACTTTCAAAAAAATGTAAGGATATACTATTGGCTCCAGATCCTGACAGAGAAGGTGAAGCAATTGCCTTTCATTTAAAAGAGTTATTAAAAAGTATTAATAGCAATATTTATCGGATATCGTTTAATGAAATAACAAAAAAATCAATCATTCAAGCTATTGAAAAACCCGGGGATATTGATATAAACAAAGTGAATTCTCAACAAATGAGGCGTTTACTTGATAGACTTGCTGGCTATAAAATCAGTCCGGTTTTACAGAAAAAGATTGGAGGTCCTTTATCAGCAGGAAGAGTTCAATCTGTTGCACTTAAATTAATAGTGGAAAGAGAGGAAGAAATTCAGAGCTTTAAACCCGAAGAGTACTGGGTGATTGGTGCTGAGCTTAAAGGCTCAAAAGATCCCTCATTTGTTGCAAAATTAGAGAAATGCAATGAGAAAAAGTTGAAAATTACTACAAAAGAACAAACTGACAAAATTTTAAATGATTTAAAGCAAAATGAATTCATACTAAATAAAATTAATAAGAAATTAAAAAAGAGAAAAACTTTTGCACCATTAATTACTTCAACCTTACAGCAAGAAGCTTTTAAAAGATTTAGATTTCCTGTAAAGAAGACAATGAGAATAGCTCAACAATTGTATGAAGGGATCAACTTAAAGGGTATTGAACGCACAGGCTTGATAACATATATGAGAACTGATTCATACAGAATTTCAAATGAAGCAAAAAAAGCTGCACAAAAGTTTATTATTTCAAATTATGGAAAAGAATACTGTCCTGAGAAACCTAATTTTTTCAGTACAAAGAAAAAAATTCAAGATGCCCATGAAGCAATAAGGCCGACCTTACCCTTTCATAATCCTGAAGAATTAAAAACATTTCTCAAAAATGACCAATATAAAATTTATAAGTTAATATGGGACAGATTTTTAGCTTCTCAGATGAAGGAAGCAAGAATTGAAGAAACAATATTTGAGATTTATAATGGAAAATATCTGTTCACAATAAAGGGTGAAATTATAAAATTTCTTGGTTATTTGAAAATTCTCAAGCTTCAGAATAAACTCGAAGAATTACCTGAATTAAATGAAGGAGAG
>JAUXFB010000251.1 GCA_030620255.1 Candidatus Aminicenantota bacterium
CAAAGAATATCGAATGTCGAAATAAAAGATTCATTTTAAATTATTATGTGCTATTCAGTTCTTTATAATACTTCATCATTCCTTGTTCGTTATTCGATATTCTTCTTTTCCCTTTTTTTACACATCACTTCCACAAAGAATCAATACTTCAAAAGACCATCCCTCTTATTTTATTTAGCCTAAGTTAATATTTCAAATCCTCTTAAAAAATCCCCATCATAATCAAAACGTGCATTACGTGATAAATCAATTACTCTATGTTCACATTTAGCATTCTGTTTTCTTGTTGAAGTACCACCATCATAGCATCTGGGGATATTAAGCATACCATTCCATTTTTTTCCATGATGATTATGTCCGAACAATAGTGCATCAATTTTATGTGATTCCAATACATTACATAGATCACTTGAATCTTTGAGCATATGTGTGTCATGGATTGGATCAAAGGGATGATGGTGTAAATAAACCACAGTATAAGAACACTTTTTGATTTCTTCACTTTTCAATAAATCATCCAGTCTTTTTAATTGTTCTTTTCCAATTTCCCCATTTGCCCATAGACTATCATGAAAATGTAATTCTTCGGCCATCGAATCTAAACCAAGAAAAGCAACTTTTTCTTTTTTGTTTGTATCATCATTTTCATATTCAATGATATCCTTTTTTGGATACTCGATTTTTGGATCTTTGAAATATGTTTCCTTGAACTTTTTTACATATTTTTTCCAGTGAAATAAAAATTTACAATAATCATGATTCCCAGGGACACAAAGGACGTTATAACCAAATTGTTTTAAAGTATCAATACATTCAAATGCATCCTCATAGTTTTTACTAGAACCCCTCTCAACTAAATCACCAGTTATTACAATAATATAATTGTTAGCTGGCTGTTTTAATGAATTGATCATTTTAATAATATGCTCGAATCTTTCAAGCATATCTGAGAATCCGATGTGTAAATCACTTAAATGAATAATTTTTTTCATAAATTCCTCCCTTAAAATAAAATTTTTGTTATTACCCATAATTTCGCCTTTTTATAATTTTTATTATGTTAAATACATAGCAATTTTTATGCCATGTTTTCTAAAAAAACCTTTATCATTTGATATCAAGAATTCCCAGCCTTTATTAATTTTTTTTCATATATACAATCTTCATTTATATGTTAAGTATCTTTACACAACAATTCTATGAAAAGCTTTAAAGCATTTGACAATGAGGATTTGTAAAATTTAGTCTAAATTGTGTAAATTTTCTTTACATATCACAAAAACATATTAAACACTTAATACCAAAGGCTTTTCAAAAAATAAAGTGTAAAATATCTTTACAAAATCATCTTCAAACACAAAAATAAATAAAAGAGATCATATCCTAATAAAAAAAAAGATGGGGTTGTATCTTCATTTTTCTTTTTTTAACAGGAATATAAAACTATCCTCTTGAATTCAATTGGAACAGCTCTTGAAATGGTTAATAAAGAAGAGTAAAAAAGTTTACAAGATTACAGTCACCGATCCTCTTATTTTGTTCTACTTTATAACCTGCTAGGCTTCTGTTAACTTTTTGTCTTACAATTAAATATAGTACTCTTTTTCTCCAATTTTCAGATACAGTATTGTGATTAAAATTATCTCTTGTCTATTATTTTTTTGAAGGTAAGATCTTATACATTCCGGTCCCGCACTTAGTACATGTTCCTTTCATTGCAGGCCTGCCATTCTTCATTGTAACCTTTTGTGCATCCTTCATTTCGGTTTTTGCTTTACACTTTACACAATATGCTATTTCTGCCATTTTATTACTCCTTTTATAAAATATATCAAATGTGGATCTTTTTTGCAAATGATAAAACAATAAAAATCATAATAGGGATCAGCTCTTGAAATGGTTAATAAAGGAGAGTAAAATTTATTTAAGAAAACTTATAATAAAAATTTTATAAAAAATCAGTCTATTTTATAAACAATTAACTTCTAATTGATGACCACTGTAGTTTTTAAAAAATAATATTTTTATTGATAGTTTTTTTATTTTTTTTCAAATATTTGTTGAAATTTTAATTTAAGGCCTTTATTATAAATCTGGAGGGGAATATGAGAAAAATTTTAATTATTATTTTTTTGATTTTTATGGTTTCTTTGGTCCGGGCAGCTGACCAACATCCTGTAGCTATCTCACCTGGCAATGCATCTGGTATGACATTAGTAGATGTGAGTTGTCCTACGTTCAGCTGGAGTTCTGTACCATGGGCCAGGAGCTATAAGGTGGCTGTTTTTAAAAGTAATGGTCAGGATGGGCTAATGTATTATGAAGATGCCCGGGCTAAATTCAATCCATTAATTGAGCAAATGATAAAGGGTTCTGCATTGTCCTGGACTCCTTCTGTAGAACAGGGATTACAGGATGAAGGAGAGTATGTATGGTTTGTACAGGCTATGGATGGGAGCGGTGCAGGCATTTGGTCAATGGGAAATCAGTTTAAGGTAAACCTGGCAGTGAGATTTAATCGCATGCTGGAACGAATCAGTGCAGCGTTGAAGGAGCATGGAGTTGGAGAAGATGTTTTAAATGAAGTGTTCAAAGATATGAAACCTGAAGATCAAACTGGAGGAGAAAAGGAAGATAAAAAAGGGACTGATTATAAGGGTATGCCTATTGTTACTGGTAATGAAACCGGTTCAAACACTTACTATGGAGATCATGCAGGATTCAATTTAGGCAGCGGTGCATATTCCAATTCCTTTTTTGGTTATTACTCTGGCTACAGTACAACTAGTGGAGATAACAACACCTTTCTTGGTTATCGAGCTGGCTACAGTAACACTACTGGAGACGATAACACCTTTCTTGGTTATTACTCTGGCTACAGTAACACTACTGCAAGCCAGAACACCTTCTCAGGGCATTATGCAGGATACAAAAACACCACAGGCCACAGCAACACCTTCTCAGGGCATTATGCAGGCTTTTCCAACACCACAGGCTACTCCAACACCTTCTCAGGGTATCGAGCAGGATCCTCCAACACCACAGGAAACTACAACACCTTCTCAGGGTATTATGCAGGCTACTCTAACACCACAGGCGTTAACAACACCTCCTTTGGATATCAAGCAGGTCGTTCTAACTCAACAGGATCAGGAAACCTTTTTATTGGTTATCAGGCAGGATATAATGAAACCGGATCAAATAAACTTTATATTGATAATTCAAATACAACATCGCCTCTTATTTATGGAGAATTTAACAATAATTTAGTTAAGATCAATGGTAATTTCAGGGTAACTGGTTATTTAAGCCTGGATAATGGTACAACTCAAATAAATACAACAGAGC
>JAUXFB010000163.1 GCA_030620255.1 Candidatus Aminicenantota bacterium
AGTTCTAAATATATTTTAATTATACTGTTTTGTCAAGTTAATTTTTTGAAACTATTCATTTTTAGAAAGTATTTAGTTTGTAACACTTCTGCTTCATTTGCCCGTACGTGAATTGACCTGTTTACGGTTCATCTCATTAAAATTCCAAACTCTATTCGTTCAAACAGTGAAATTTTACCTCATTTCATTTGGTACATTCGCTTTACCGAACAGGTTCCCAATTCACTCCCTGAGGCAATTCCAGCAGAAACTGTTGCTTATTTTCCAAAACTGAATAGTTTCCACGAACTGAATCATTAAAAATCTATATAAAACATGTATGGTTTACATCAAAAAATGAGGCAATGGGGTGCAAAAGTTTTAAATTTGAATTTATTACCCTTTTAGATTAAAATAATACTATGAAATTTAGAAAGAGATTTTTTTTACAAAATAAAATAAAAATTTTGTTTATTTTTACAATTATAATCTTTATCTTTGTTTTTTTAGTAAAAAAAAATGAAAAAGAAGATATCCGGATAATAAAAAACAAAAAAACAGATATATCAATAAAAAAAACACTCCCCGGGAAGAAAAAATTGATCAAATTGGAGAATAAAATTCAAAAGGGAGACACAATAATTAATGTTTTGGAGAGAGCAGGTATGGAACGCCAAACTGCATATAAACTCTTTTTTGATATAAAACCTGTTTATAATCTAAAGAAAATCAGAGCTGGGAATAAATTCATTCTCTATAAAAAAGATAACAAAATTAAAAAAATAGTATATGAGATAGACCCGGATTCCTTACTTAATATTGTAAAAGATAAACACGGTTCATTTAAAGGTAAGTTAATTACTATTCATTATGATATAAAAACAAATATCATTAGAGGAAAAATAAAGGATTCTTTATTTGAATCAATTTTAGATCTTGGAGAAAAACCTGAATTAGCAGATATTTTTGCATCCCTTTATGAGTATGATATAGATTTTAATAGAGATATTAGAAAGAATGATACTTTTGTGGTTTTAGTAGAAAAGAAACATCTAAACAATAAATTTGTAAAATATAGACACATACTCGCTGCAGAATTTATAAATAGAGGTAAATCAATAAAAATTATAAGATACACAAATCCAGAGGGTAAAACTGCCTTTTTTCATCCAGATGGCAGAGCAGTTAAAAAGATGTTTTTAAGGTGTCCACTCCCATTTATGAGAGTAACCTCCAGATATGGAATGAGACGCCACCCTGTTTTAGGATTTTCTGCAAAACACAATGGAGTTGATTTTGGAGCTTCTGTAGGCACAAAAATTAGAGCCTCTGCCACAGGCTATATAAAAAAAACAGGGTATAATCGCATAATGGGCAGATATATTATGATAAGACATCCAAATAAATATATAAGCCATTACTATCACCTGAGCAGAATAAAAAGAGGAATACGTTCAGGCGTAAAGGTAAATCAGGGAGAGACAATAGGATACGTTGGGAATACAGGTAGATCCACTGGTCCACACCTGCACTATGGTCTCCAGAAAAATAGAAGATATTTAGATCCTCTACGATTGAAATCTCCCACAAAAAATCCTGTAAAAAAATGTTATCTTGAAAATTTCAAACAATATTCAGCAAAGATATTTTTATTGATTTACACTAATGAAATAATAACAATACCTGAAAAGTTCCAGAAAGTTTTTATTGACTATGCAAAAATAAAACCCTCTTTTAAAGGATTATAAACCCCTTCCCAAATAAGTATAAAAAAAAGGCAGCTCTTTTTGGAGCTGCCTTTTTCTCAATCTCTGAATAAGAGATTTCTTATTATAATGGGGATAGCCTTTATTCTTTACTTTTGTCCTTGTCCTTATCTATATCTTCATACTCAGCATCTATAACCTCTTCCTCTTCAGAAGATGTCTTAGGTTCCTCCTCTTTTTTCTGGTCAGCCTCTTTTTGATCTTGGGGCTGCTGTTCAGGTTGAGCACCCGCAGTTTTATAGAGCTCAGTAGAAAGCTTGGTTGTCAATTGATTGATCTTCTCAATCTCTTCCAAAATCCGATTGTCCTCTCCACTTTTAACAGCTTCTCTTGCACTTTTAACAGATTCCTCAACCTCAGATACCATATCTTCAGGTATTTTATCCTTATTCTCCTTTACGAGTTTTTCAAGCCCATATGCAAGTTGGTCTAATTTGTTTTTATTTTCAATAGCATCTTTTTTCTTTTTATCCTCTTCTCTATTTTTTTCAGCATCTTTAATCATCTGGTCAATCTCTTCTTCAGACAATCCGCTTGATGATGTGATAGTTATTGCCTGTTGCTTACCAGTTGCCTTATCCTTTGCAGAAACATTAAGTATACCATTTGCATCTATGTCAAATGTTACTTCCACCTGAGGAACTCCACGCGGTGATGGAGGAATACCAGTTAAAGTAAATCTTCCCAGAGTCCTATTATCCTGAGCCATTTCCCTTTCACCCTGCAAAATATGTATTTCAACACTTTGCTGATTATCTTCAGCTGTTGTAAATACATCTGTTTTTTTTGTGGGAATAGTTGTATTTTTTTCAATCAGTTTATGAGCTATAGAACCAAGAGTTTCAATTCCAAGAGAGAGCGGAGTAACATCAAGCAAAAGTATATCCTTTGCCTCTCCACCCAGAACAGCTCCCTGAACTGCAGCTCCAGCTGCAACAACCTCATCAGGATTAACACCCTTACATGGCTCTTTTCCAAAAAAATCATTAACGATTTTCTGAACTTTTGGAATTCTTGTTGAACCACCTACAAGAACCACCTCTTTTATATCAGAAACACTAATTCCAGCATCTTTTACAGCAACCTTACAAGGGGCAATAGTTTTTTCTAAAAGATCACCTGTAAGTTGTTCAAATTTTGCTCTTGTTAATTTCATTACAAGATGTTTCGGTCCAGAAGCATCAGCAGTAATAAATGGAAGATTTATCTCAGTTTCCATTGTTGTTGAAAGTTCAATTTTAGCCTTTTCTGCAGATTCTTTCAATCTCTGAAGTACCATTTTATCTTTTGATAAGTCAATTCCCTGGTCTTTTTTAAACTCATTCATTATCCAGTCAATCAATCTCTGGTCAATATTATCTCCTCCGAGATGAGTATCACCATTTGTTGATTTTACCTCAACAATATTTTCACCAATCTCAAGAATTGATATGTCAAAAGTTCCACCACCAAAATCAAACACAGCAATAAGTTGATCCTTTTTTTTATCAAGGCCATAAGCAAGTGCTGCTGCTGTAGGTTCATTGATTATTCTCTTTACTTCAAGTCCAGCAATTTTCCCTGCATCTTTTGTTGCTTGTCTTTGTGAATCATTAAAGTATGCTGGAACAGTAATAACAGCATCTGTTACCTTTTCTCCAAGATAATCTTCAGCTGCCTTCCTTAATTTCTGCAAAATCAAAGCAGATATTTCAGGAGGAGAATACTGTTTTCCCATAACCTCAACTCTAGCTCCATCCTTTGGTCCTTTTACAACTTTATAAGGAACCATCTTGATTTCTTCACTCACTTCAGAATACCTTCTTCCCATAAATCTCTTTATAGAATAGATGGTATTTTCAGGATTAGTTACAGACTGCCTCTTTGCAACCTGCCCTACGAGCCTCTCTCCATCTTTTGTAAATCCTACAACAGAAGGAGTTGTTCTACCACCTTCAGAATTCTCTATGATCTTTATTTCTCCTTTTTCCATTACAGAAACACATGAATTTGTTGTTCCAAGATCAATTCCAATCATTTTTCCCATATTTTACCTCCTTATTCTGTGAAATATATAACTTTAATCATTCCACAATATATTTTTTTCTATCCAGAAATAATATAGTATGATTTTTAAGGTTTGTCAACACCTAATTAAATAATTATCAAATTAATCTAAGTCTGTTATTGTCAAGTTTGGTTGTTTAAAAAAAGAAGAATCCCATTATATAAATTTTAGATTAAATATTAAATCGAGTTAACTTATTTGTATATTATTATAACTATTTATTTTTCTTCTCTTCGGAGATTATCTTTTCAATGTCTTCTACAATTTTTTTATAAGCTGATATTTGCGGAGAATTTGGGAATTTTTCAACAAGCAACTTATAAATTTGTAAAGCTTCTTCCTTACTCTGACATCTCATATAATAGTTGCCTAAATATTTATAAGCATCCTCAAGATCTGGCTTAATCTCTATAGCCTTTTTAAGATAAGGCTCAATATCTTTTCTTTCTTTAGCTAATTCAGCAATCTTTATCTTTTTATCTCTTACTTTTTTTATTGAAGCATCCTCTTCTATCTTTTTTGCCTCTTTTTCTAACAATTCATAATTATTTGAACCAATAATAAAGTTTGCTATTGCTACAAATTGGCTGGATGAATCTTCTTTATTCATTTCTAAAAATTTCAATGAGTATTCATTTGACTTCTTTAGATCTTGCAGCTGAACAAAATTCATACCTATCAAATAATGAGCTATTGAGAAAAATTTAGCAGAATCAGTCTCAAGCCCAGGTATTTTTACCAATTTCAGTAAATGCTCATTTGATTTCTCATGTTTTTTTATAATATAATAATTAACTCCAAGCTGATATAAAGCCTTTGAATAAAACTCTTTTTCCAGATTTTCTGCACCTGCGACTCCTATTAACTTCAAATAATAGTCATTAGCTTTATCAATCTTCTTCTGTCTTAACTGTTCATTACCTAATATAAAATATTTTTGAATTAATGCTTTACCTGCCATTTGATTCTCAGGATTTATTTCTAATGCCTTTTCAAG
>JAUXFB010000001.1 GCA_030620255.1 Candidatus Aminicenantota bacterium
GCAGATACAGGTATTGGGATATCTAAAGAAAATATAATAAACCTTTTTCAACCTTTTGTGCAACTTGAAAGCTCTCTGAACCGAAAGCATGAAGGAACAGGATTGGGGCTTTCATTAGTTAAACGTATAGTTGAACTTCATGAAGGTTCAGTAGAAGTAAAAAGTGAATTAGGTAAAGGCTCTTGTTTTACAGTAAGAATACCTTATAGAATAGAGCAAAAATGAAAATTCTTGCTATTGAAAACAATCCGATTAATATGAAATTTCTCTCTAATGTTGTTGAAATTTCAGGTTATGAAGTCCTAGAAGCCACAGATGCTGCTGTTGGAATATCAATTGCCAGAGAAAAATTACCTCCATTGATATTAATGGACATACAGCTCCCTGGCATGGATGGGATTTGTGCGACAAAAATATTGAAAAATGATGAAAAAACAAAACACATCAAGATTATAGCTACAACCGCATCTGCAATGAAAGGTGATAAAGAACGTATTATTGAAGCTGGATTTGATGGTTATATAGCCAAACCAATCAGATATAAAGAATTGTTAAACATCATCAAATCTGCAATAAAATAGAGGTCTGGCACCATCACATTTGATAATATCTATTTTATATACTATTATTTAACATTCAGAGGTAAAAATGAATAATTCAATTGATCAAATAAGAGACTCAATAATGGCAGGGCAACCCATAATTCAGATAATTTCTTATGAAGAAAAAAGAGTTGAAAATTATTTAGAAAAATTATGTGAACAACTATTCAGAAACAACAATGTTGCATACTGGGACATTAATAATGGTTTGAAAAAAGATAATAATATTATTGAAGACACAAAAAATCCAATAAAAGCATTAGATTTTGCTTTAAATGAAAATGAACATGGATTTTTTATATTTAGAGATCTAACTCCACAAATGAGAGATTCTAATGAAATTGTTCGGAAGCTTAGAGAAGCGTATAAAAAATTAAAAAATACAAAAATCATAATTTTTTTATTAACTCCTGAGGAATATTTCCCGGATTCTTTAAAAAAAGAGATAGAGATCATTAGATTTGAACTCCCTGATTATGATGAATTAAAGAATCTTTTTTTCAAATTCCTAGATTCTATGGAAAAAGCAGGAAGAACAATAAATTTAAATGAAGATGAAAAAAAGAACTTTATCGTTGGAGTTCAAGGATTAACACTTGATGAAGCATACAGAGCTTTTATGAAAACATTTCATGGACAAAAAATAATAGATGCAAGTTTAATAGAGATAATTCATGAAGAAAAAAAACAATTAATTTCAAAAGAGAACGTTCTTGAATACTTTACACACGAATTCACCCTTAACGATTTAGGTGGACTTGATAACTTAAAAGAATGGTTAAGAAAGAGAGAAAATGCATTTTCTAAAAAAGCAAAAGATTTTGGACTTGAAAGACCAAAAGGAATACTCACAATGGGAATAACTGGTTGTGGAAAAAGCCTTTGTTCAAAAATAGTGGCATCCTTATGGAATTTACCTTTATTCCGACTTGACATGAACCTGGTATACTCTGGTATGGCAGGATCACCAGAGATAGTTTTTTCTCGTGCCTTGAAAACAATGGATTCAGTCGCACCTGCGATTTTGTGGATCGACGAAATCGAAAGTGGGATTAGTTATAAACAAGACGATAGCTCCTCCTCAAGAATTCTTGGCTATTTTTTAACATGGATGCAGGAACACACATCCGAAGTATTTATTGCTGCAACAGCAAATAGGATAGATCTTCTGCCTGCAGAATTATTAAGAAGAGGCAGGTTTGATGAAATCTTTTTTATTGATCTCCCTACAAAAAAAGAAAGAGAGGAAGTATTTACAATCCATTTAAAAAAGAGAGATAATGATTTGTCAAAATTCAATATCTCACAACTTGCACAAATTACTAAAGGCTGGTCTGGAAGTGAAATTGAACAGGTAATAATCTCTGGTATGTATGAGGCTTTTAATCAAAACAGAAAACTAAATGAAGATGATCTATTTAAAATTTTTGGTAATACAGTTCCATTATCATTAACCATGGAAACACAAATAAAAAAAATAAGAAGCTGGGCTCACAATAGAGCTGCTAGAGCTTCTTCAGATAAGGAATATTAAAAAAAACAACTCTTTGAAATCAAAGGATGATTGTTATAAATAACAATTTAAGACATTTTGTAGTATAATTAATAGCAAGCAGGTTGCTTTAAAGGAGTTAAAATGAAAAAACAAATACTTATCATATTTTTACTTTATATTTTGTTAGGCTTCAGCTTTGGAGAAAGGAGAAAAAATATCAGTTTTTTATCTCCCCACAGCTTTTATCTCTATACCATGGCTTCCAATGTTGATATAAATCCCTACAATGCATATGAATTTGGAGGAAGCGAAAGTAAATTTTCCATGGTTTACGGATTTGGCTACAATATCGTCAATTTTTATAACCGTTATAAAATAAATTTTGAATTTGACTTTATAAGTCCTGCCTATGAAGTGCTCTCTGATAACATCTGGGACACCCAGAAAATTAATTTTTTCAATTTCAAACTTTCTTTCCAGTATATTTTACCTCGAAATCAAGTTTCTTTTTTTGTAGGTCTGGGGGTTGGGAGTATCAATTTTCTGGAAAATACTATCTTTTATTCGGAAAGCGTCACTTCTATGATCTTACAGTTGGGTGCCAAAATCAGATTTTCTAAAAATTTATCCCTGAGAGCAGAGTTCAATCACTTCCTGGATCCCGGAGATTCCTATACTGATTATTGGGGTGACACATATTACTATGACGATGATTCAATTCCGATTGCTTCTGTTTTTGCCATCGGATTGGAGTTAAATTTTTAATTATTCCTAAATTATGTCAACTGAAAAATTATTTTATAAAGATATCAATAAAACTGAGTTTGAAGCCAAAATTCTTGAAGTAAAAGAGGAAGAAAAGGGCTATCAGGTTGTTCTGGATAAAACCTGTTTTTTCCCTGAAAGCGGGGGACAGCCGGCAGATAAAGGATGGATCAATAAAATCCCGGTTGTGGATGTACAAAAAGAAAGTGATCGTATCTATCACTATCTAGCTGAGGATCCCGGCACTGGTCTGGTTTCTGGACACATTGATATGGAATGGAGAAGGGATTATATGCAGCAGCATACCGGTCAGCATATTATTTCCGGAGCCCTCTGGAAAGTGGGCAAATACAAAACCGTATCAGTTCATATGGGCAGTGATTACACCACTATTGAAATTGACAGTCAACGGATTTCCCCTAAAAACCTGGAAAAGGTTGAAAACCTGGCCAACCAAGTGATCAATCGCAATTTACCCATTGAGCTAATTGTGATTGATGAACAGGAAATTGATCGGTTTGACCTGCGCAAGCCATGCCAGATTCATGAAGAGATCCATCTGGTCCAGATCGGAGATTTTGATTGTGTGGGTTGCGGGGGACTTCATTTTGCGAGCACAGGACCAGTGAAATTTGTGAAATGTGTGGATACTGAAAAAATCCGGGCCCATGCACGGCTTTCCTGGAAAATTGGAGAACGGGCGTTTAAAGACTACCGGGAAAAAGATAAGATTATTTCGGAACTGAGACACATCCTTGGCACTAGGGAAGATTCATTTGTCCAGAAAATCAACACACTAAATACGGAAGGAATTATTCTTAAAAGAAAAAACAATCTGTTGATCAATCGCCTTGCTGATATGATTGCTCAGAACCTGTATCAGAATCAAAGGGAGCAAACACGGTCAGGTTATGGTATTATCACCGAGTTTTGGAATGATGAAGATGATGATTTAATAAAAAATATCTCAAAAAACCTTTTGAAACGAAAAAATATATTGATATGTTTGGTTAATATTAAAAAAGAAAACATACAATGGGTTATTGGATGTTCACAGGAGGTCAACTTCATGTTTGATGAATATAAATCTGATCTGATGGTTCAAATAAATGGAAAAGGCGGTGGTCGCCATCCCCTGTGGCAGGGAATCGGCCAAAAACCAGAAAAAGCAGCTGCTTTTTTATCTAGATTTACAGATCTGGTAAAAAATTTATAGCAAGATTTTTAAATAAGGGGTTAAATTAGATGTGTATTGAAAACCCTGAAACTTTACCCATAGCTTCCCAGACATTTTCACCAATAGTTGGATGGATAAAAATCAATTCTTTGAAATCATCGGTTTTCTTTTTTTCTGAAATTGCATAAGTAAGCAAAGGCATTAATTCCCCTGCTTCTGCACCGAGAATGTGAGCTCCAACAATAACATTATTCTTATCAGCAATGATCTTTACAATTCCTGTTTTTTCATCAATCGCATTTGACCTTGATCCAGCTGAATATGGGAATCTTCCAATTTTTATATTAATGCCTCTCTCTTTTGCCCGCTCTTCAGACAACCCAACTGAGGCAAATTCAGGAAATGTAAAAACAGCAGCTGGTATTGTGTGTTTTGGGATTTTTTTCCTTTCTTTTATAAAATCTACAATTCCAATTGCCTGATGAGAAGCTTTATGTGCAAGTAATGGCTCTCCTACAACATCACCACATGCAAAAATATTGGGTACTCCTGTTTGAAGATTATTATTAACTTTTATAAAACCTTTTTTATCTCTTTTGATATTAAGTGATTTATCAAAAAGGTTATCAATATTCGGAAACCTGCCAACAGAAAGCAAAACTTTTGAAAATTCTTCTTCCCATTTTTTATCACCTCTCTTAAAACGTAACTTTATTGTCTGCTTATCTCTGTTAATCAAAGGTTCGGACACAAATGTAGAAGTATATATATTCATCTTTTGTTTTCTTAATTCTTTTTCGAGCATTGCTGAAAGTTCTATATCCAAACCAGGAAGTATATTATCAAAAATTTCAACAATATAAACTTCAGAACCAAGATAATTATAAATAGTACCAATTTCAAGGCCAACAGCCCCGGCCCCAACAATCAATAATCTGTCAGGAATTTTTTTCAAATCAAGTGCAATATCCGAATTAATTACATACTCTCCATCAACCTTTAAAAAAGGAAGTTCTAAAGGTTTTGTGCCTGTTGAAATAACAATATTTTTTGATTTTAATTCTTGCTCTTCATTTATTAAAACAGTATCTTCAGAAATTACCCTTGCCTTACCATTTATAAGATCAACATTATTTTTATTAAAAAGAAACTCAATTCCCTTTGTTAATTTGGAAACCACCCTATTCTTCTGTTTAATCATATTATCAATATCAAATATAAAATCATTGGTTTTTAATCCTAATTTAGAACATGATTTTGATTGTTTCAGCATCTTTAATGAATGAAGATAAGTTTTTGTTGATATACATCCTCTTTGTAGACAAGTACCCCCTAACTTATCAGATTCCACAACTGCCACTTTTAAACCTTTTTTTACAGCAGCAATTCCACCTTCATAACCAGCAGGTCCTCCACCAATAAAAATTACATCATAAAGCATTTTCCTCCTAATAGGGGTCAGGTCTTAACATTTGACATTTTTTCTGTTTTTGTCTCTTAAAAAAATTTTTAGTTCTATGAAATGTCAAATGTTAAGACCTGACCCCATTATATGCTTCATTCTTCTAACTGCTTCTGTTAATCCCATAAAAGTTGAATTTGCAACAATTGAATGCCCAATATTCAATTCTTCAATATCTCTCATTGCAACAATAGGACATACATTTTGATAAGTTAGTCCATGTCCAGCAAGAATTCTAAAATTCATTCTTTTTGCATATCCAACAGATTTTTTAATTTTTTCTAATTCTAAAGCAGCATTACTATTATTCCAATTTTCTGCATACTCTCCAGTATTTATCTCTATTACATTTATTCCCATTCTATAGCAGACCTTTATTTGATCTATATTTGGATCAACAAAGACTGACACTTCAACCCCAGCAGCTTTGAGATTACCAACAACCTCTTTAATCTTATCATTATAAACAACAACATCAAGTCCCCCAGCTGTTGTTACCTCTTCTGAACTTTCTGGTACAAGAGTACAAATATCAGGTTTGTGTTTCAATGCGATTTTAACCATATCCATTGAAATGGCCATTTCCAAGTTCAATTTTGTTTTAATAAGTGCCCTCAACAATTCCAAATCTCTCTCTTGAATATGCCTTCTATCTTGTCTTAAATGAATAGTGATCCCGTCAGCTCCAGCAAGTTCTGCAATAACAGCTGCGTACACAGGATCTGGCTCATTTGTCATCCTCGCCTGTCTCAATGTTGCAATATGGTCAATATTTACTGCCAGTTTCATTTTAACCTCCTATGTTTGATTTTATAAAATTTACAAAATTCTCCATATTTTTGTTGATAACATCTATAGACTTTGATTCAATCATTATTCTTATTTTTGGTTCTGTACCCGAATACCTGATTAATAACCTGGAGTATTTTCCATATTTATCATTAAATTTTTCAATCATATCATTTAATTCTTTCCAATCCTCTAAAAGCTTCTTTTCTCTTACAAGAATACTCACAGTTTTTTGGGGATATAAATCTAACTTTTTATAAATATCTGAAGACTTTAAACCTAAAGTTAATATAGACTTTATAAAAAAAATAGATGTGAGAATTCCATCTCCTGTCCTTTGAAAATTTCTTAAAATTATATGTCCCGATTGTTCTCCGCCAAGAATTGAATTATAAGACTTCATCTCTTCATATACATTTTTATCGCCAATCATTGTTCTCAAGAAATCAATACCTTTTTTTTTCAAAGCCTTTTCAAGCCCCAAATTCGACATTATCGTTCCAACAACAACTTTATTAAAATCCTTTTCATATTCAGATAAAAACTCAGAAAGCACGAACAAAGTATAATCACCATCAAGAATATTTCCCTGATTATCGATAAAAATCACCCTGTCTCCATCACCATCAAATCCAATTCCTAAATCAGCATTTTCATTAATAGTCTTTTTTTTCAAATCTTCAAGATCTGTAGATCCACAATGTAAATTAATATTCTTTCCATCAGGATTAGCATTTATTAAAATTGTTTCAAAGCCCAATTTCCTAAACACATTTGGCGCAATCTCAAAGGTTGCCCCATTTGCACAATCAACCACTAATTTAATTTTTCTACACCCTATATCTCCTGCTTCTCGAATTAAAAACTCTTCATATTTTTTTTTTACATCTCCATTACCAATAAGATCAAGATCACACATACTTGTTTGTTTTATAGAAAAAAATATATCCTCAATTTCTTTTTCTTTCTTCTCAGATATCTTTTCTCCATTACTCTTGAATATCTTTATACCATTATAAAAATATGGATTATGAGATGCAGTTATCATTATTCCATAATCAAAATTATAATGATTAATTATATATGAGAGTCCAGGCGTAGGAATTATTCCACAAGAGCTCACCCTTGCATTTTTAGCTATACCAGAAGCAATTAAGTGTTCAAAAAAGCTCCCGGAAATACGTGTGTCTCTTCCTATTAATATATTAGAGCCTATGAACAGCTTTCCAATAGAATTGCCGATTTTTAAAATAGAATTATCATCAAATGGAAAAGCTCCAACTACAGCTCTAATCCCATCAGTACCAAATAATTTATTTGCCTCTGCTCTTGACATTTCTATTTTTCACAGCTATTGTAACTTCAACTTCTTCAGAATCTTTAAACTTGAGAATCTCCTCTCTCTTTTCTAATGAAAGTCTGAAGGTTATTGTTTTATCTATTTTAGAAAGATCAATACTTTCAGCAGTATAAACCATATCTATATCTTTAATCTGTGATTTATATCCATATATCTTAACTTTTTCAGGTTTAACACTCCTTTTAATAAGCTTTATCCCATTTTTAAATATACCAGTATATTTCACTTTTACAGGGACCTCTCTTATAAAAAATTCCTCAATAGTAATTTCAATCCATTGAGGATAAACAGATACAACATCTACATTTACAGGATATTCAAGATAATCTCTCGTGAATTTATTTAATTTCATGCCCTGATTAGTGCCCTTTAAATCTATTTTTAATTTAAAATCTTTCAGATCAATTTTCTTCATTTCAGTTGAAATTCCTTTTACCTTTACTCTTACCTTTTCAGGGTTTATATTTTTCACATCTATATTATTTGAAACATTAAAATATTCAACATTAACATCTATGGTTTCTTCCAAATAAGTTCTCTCTTTCCCTGTAATTAAAATCCATGTTAATAATGCAACCAAAAAAGCTGAGACTTTTAAATTAAAATTATTAAAAATAATATTTTTTATTTTCATCTTCAAATTTTATAGTGTAAAAGCCTATTCTTTACACCTTCTCTATCAAGCCCTCTAATTAATTCTCCGTTAATTGCAAGAGAAATTTTCCCGGTTTCTTCTGAAACAACAAGAACTACGCAATCAGTCTGCTGAGTAATTCCAACAGCTGCAAGATGTCTGGTCCCTTTTGGACTCAATTCTAAAAGTGGCGGTAGAGGGAAAAAACACCTTGCTAAAGCAACTCTATTTTTACTAATGATCACTGCGCCATCATGTAATGGAGAATTAGGTGTAAAAATGGTCAACAATAAATCTTTGCTTACTTCAGCATCCACCTTTACTGGCTTATTAACATAATTTTTCACATCTATATCTCTTTCAATTGCAATCAAAGCTCCTATTTTTGAAAGAGACAGAGCCACAATAGTATTTACAATCTCATCAATTATTTCAGTCTTGGCTGTTAAATCATATTTTGTTCTTAATTTACTTCCAATTTCAGCTAATATTTTCCTTAACTCATCCTGGAATAGCACTATTATAGCAAAAATTAGATATGTGAAAAAATTATTAAGAATATATGAAAATGCAGTTAACTTTAACAAACTCGCAATAATCGCAAAAACCCCTATTAAAATTATTCCAACTGCAACTTGATATGATTTAGTGCCTTTAATTAATAGTAATAAATAGTAAAACAGAAGAAATAAAAAAAGAATATCAAAAACATCACCAAAATTGAATTTTGAAAATGCATTATATATGTAATCAAAAATCATTTACTTTTATTTTTTTTATCATTTTTTACCTTTGAAATCTCACCCTGTTTTTTTGAATTTATTCCTCCTTTCTTATGTTTCTTCCCATAAATAATAGGATTAATATCATTAATACTCAAAGACTCTTTTTCCAATAATAATTTTGCTATTTTTTCAAGTTTATCCTTATTCTCCGTAATGATTCTTTTTGAATTTTTATAAGCTTTGTCAATAATTTTTCTTATCTCTGCATCAATTTTCCTTGAAGTATCCTCTGAGTGTTCTGGATGAGACATGATATCTCTTCCTAAAAAGATCATATTATCCTTCTTCCCGAATGACAATGGACCCAAAGAAGACATCCCCCATTCACAAACCATTTTTCGCGCAATGGAAGTTGCTCTATCTAAATCATTTCCTGCACCACTTGTCATTTGATCTAAAAGTATTTCCTCTGAAGCTCTACCTCCAAATAGAACTGAAAGCTGAGCTTCCAAATAGGGTTTTGAATATGTGTATTTATCATCCAGAGGTAATTGTTGAGTTATACCCAAAGCCATTCCTCTTGGAATTATAGAGACTTTATGAATTGGATCAGCTTCTTTTTCCATAACAGCCACCAATGCATGCCCTGCTTCATGGTAAGCAGTTGTTCGTTTTTCCTTCTCAGAGATAATCATACTCCTCCTTTCTGTTCCCATCATAACCTTATCTTTTGCATACTCAAAATCATCCATTTCAACCTTCTTTCTGCCTTTTCTTGAAGCCCAAAGTGCTGCTTCATTTACCATGTTAGCAATATCAGCTCCTGTAAAACCTGGTGTTGAACGAGCTAATACTTTTAGATTTACATTCTTTGAAATCGGAACATTTATAGTATGAACCTTTAATATTTCTTCTCTTCCCCTTACATCAGGAATCAGGATAACTATTCTTCTGTCGAATCTTCCCGGTCTTAGAAGTGCTGAATCCAGTATGTCGGGTCTATTGGTAGCAGCAATAATTATAACTCCTTCATTTGGAGCAAAACCATCCATTTCAACCAATAATTGATTCAGGGTTTGCTCTCTTTCATCATGTCCACCGCCCAGCCCTGCTCCCCTTTGCCTGCCAACTGCATCGATTTCATCTATAAATATAATACAGGGGGCATGTTTCTTCCCCTCTTCAAATAAATCTCTAACCCTTGATGCTCCAACACCAACAAACAATTCAACAAAATCAGAACCTGATATAGAAAAAAAAGGAACTTCTGCTTCTCCAGCAATTGCTTTAGCAAGTAAAGTTTTTCCAGTTCCAGGGGGGCCTACTAAAAGTACACCCTTTGGTATTTTGCCTCCTAATCTCTGAAACTTTTTTGGTTCTTTTAAAAACTCAATAATCTCTTGAAGTTCTTCCTTTGGCTCATCAACACCAGCAACATTCTTAAAAGTGACCTTGTTTTTTTCACCTGAAAACATCTTTGCTTTACTTTTCCCAAAACTAAAAGCTTTTCCCCCTCCTTGTTGCCTCATCATTGCAATCCAGAAAACAATAAGTATTACAAAAGGAGCCCAGGACAACAATATTGAAATCCACTCATTTTTATTCAATTCTTCAATTTCAACTTTTCTTACTTTTTTTAGTAATTGAGTATATAAATCAGGATAATTGTTTGGGATTGTAGTCCTATAGTTATTCCCCTTTAAATCATTTATGTTGCTGGATTTTAAGTTCCCTGTAACAACATTACCTTTTATTTTGGCTGAAGCTATTTGACCATTCTTTACTCTTTGCATAAACTCTGAAAATTCGATTTTCTCAACCCCACTCTCAGTAACATTAGATAACATATTCCATAACACTATTATAATAATCAAAGAGGCTATCCAGAACAATATCCCTTTTGGCCTAGTCTGTTTAATATTCTTCATATATTTTCCTCACATTTAAAATATTATTATATCATAAATACTTCTCTTTAAAAACAGTTTAATCCATACATTATAACTATTTTACCCTTAATATAATCTCTCCAAAAATCTTTTTATAAAAAAGATAATTTTATTTTACTTTTATCTTAATTTCGTGAGATTTAATTCCAACCTCTAACTTAATTTTTTTGTTGTTCTTTGTAATAAAATCAAGGATCTTTGTTTTTAATTCCTTTCCAATTATATCAACAACAGAATGAGCATAACTACCTGATTGTAAAGCTTTATAAGAAATCACATCAACTACATTTCTATTTATATCTATAGCAGCATTATATTTCTTGTTCATTTCATATTTCAACTCATCAATTCTCTGTGTGGCAATAAGCCTTAAATGATTCTCTGTTAAAGGGGAAAATTCTATTATTTCATCTACCCAATCCAACATATTCATTATTTTTAATGGAACAATTATTTCATTAGAAATTCTATTCCCCTTTACAAATCCAATATGACTCTCCTTTCTTTTTTCCCCAATACTTGTTAAACTGAGAATGAATATTATATTTGATAGATAATGTTTTTTACCAAAAGCATCAATAATCTCCCCTTTACTTAAAACTTTACCTAAAAAATATAGAATTGAAGAATGGACATTTTCAATGTTCTCAAATAATACAACAGAAAAAGGGTGATTTTCAATTTCCTGAATTAAAATACCTGGATTTAACTTATCATCACTTATAAGTTTATTTATATCCTCAGGGTTTTTATAATCAATAAGGTTTATTACTCTCAATTTAAGATCTATTCCAAATAAATAAGTTGCAATTTTTGATGCAACATAACTCTTTCCGACTCCTGTTGGTCCTAGGAAAAGAAATATACCCTCAGGTTTTGTATTAATAATATTATCTTCAAGTCTGGATAACCTTGATAACTTAATTATTCTCGCAGTCTCTTCTAATGCATTTCTTTGATTTACCACATTTTTCTTTAGATAATCAAGAATACCTCTGCAATACTCCTGAGAATCTCTTTTTACAACCTCATATGGGAGTTTTGAAATACTGCTTATACTTTGATAGAAGTACTCAGGACTTAATTCCATCTCTTTTTTTAAGGAAGCCTTTGAACAAGAGATATCAAGAAGATCAATTGCCTTATGAGGAAATGCTTTATGAGGTATAAAATTTTTAGAAAGAGAATAAATTTCCTCAAAAAGATTCTCATGTATTTTTAAAGAATAATATTTTTCAAAATAAGGTTTTACACCAATTAAAATTTCAAGTATCTCTTTTTTATCTGGCTCATTCACCAAAATTGGTGAAAAATTCAAAGATAATACTTCATCACTCTTTATAAATTTATAATAATTTTCAGGTGTTGTTGCTGCAATTATATTTAATTCTCCTTTCGAAATACATGATTTTAAAAAATTCTGAATCTGATTGTATTGATTTTTTTTATTGAATGCTACAATTGACTGCATCTGCATTTCATCAAGAAATAATATAATCTTATCCCTATTTTGTTTTATCTCAGAAAACAACCTCTCAAAATCTTTAATTAAACTCTCAATAGAATCTCTTGAATAGATAAAAGCATTCATAGAAAGCTCAAGAATAATCTTATTTTTTAAAATAGGAGGAGTTTTTTCTTTTTTTATTCTGGATGCAACTTCAGTTATAAGTGCTGTTTTTCCAACACCAGGTTTACCAATTAAAAATAGATTATTTTTCAATTTCCGGAGTAAAGTTTCCATTACAGCTTCAATTTCTCTTTCCCTACCAATAAACGGTATTCTATCTTCTCTTTCTGAAGCATTACTTAAATTATCTAAAAAAGGATAAAATTTTTTTGAAATATTTAATTTTCCTAAACTATCAGTCATAAGCAGTACTCACACAAATCCTTTAAAAAACAATTATAACAATTCGGTCTTTTTTTACAAACATTCTTACTATGTTCCACAATCAACGAATGAAATTCATTGAAAATGATTAATTTGTCGCGTTCAAATTCATCTCTAAATACATTCTGAAATAAAGATTGAATTTTATCATAATCATCCATAATTATATTAAAAATTCTTGAAACAATTCTCCTTGTATAAGCATCAACCATAAAAAAAGGTAACTTAAAAGCATATAAAAGCATTGAATCAGCAGTTTCTTTACCAACCCCCCAGATTCTCAAAAGTTCTTCTCTTTTTGGAATTCTTTCATTAAGTTTTATAAAAAAATCTGTGAAAATTTTTATTTTTCCCGTTTTTTGGTTAAAATATCCAGAAGGTTTGATCTCTGAGATTAATTCTTCTTTTCCAATTTTATTTATAATATTAAAATCAAGAAACCCTTTATTTTTAAGATTATCTAAAGCTTTTTCAACTTGTGTCCAACTTGTATTCTGAGTTAAAATAGCTCCAACACAAATCTCAAACTGCTGAGATCTATTTTTAGGTAAAGTATAATCTTCAGGATGATAACCTTTTGTTAAGTGTACATCATTACTAGTTTCATCCCTCAAATCAATTAAAGGCCACCACCCCTGAGGTCCATATTGTTTTAAGAGTATATGATAAATATCTCTTATCTTTTTGTTTTTCATCAATTATTTTTATCAATAAATTGAAATTTTAAAAGTGTTCTCCACAATATTTCAAGATCGAGTTTAAATGTCCAATTTTGTATATAATATATATCAAACTCAATCCTTTTATCAAGTGGAGTATTCCCTCTGAGTCCGTGAACCTGAGCCCAGCCAGTAATACCCGTTTTTACCTTGTGACGAAGCATATATTTGGGAATATAATCTTTAAATTTTTCAACAAATTCAGGCCTTTCAGGTCTTGGGCCAACAAGGCTCATATCCCCCATTAAGACATTCAATAATTGTGGTAATTCATCAATTGAAAATTTTCTCAAAAATTTCCCCACACTTGTTATTCTCTCATCATTATGAGGAGACCATATAGCACCAGTGTCTCTTTCTGCATTGTGAATCATAGTTCTAAATTTTATCATTCTAAAATTTCTTCCATCAAGTCCAACTCTATTCTGTATATAAAACACAGGGCCCTTTGAATTTATCTTTATAAGTATAGAAATTATTAGAAATAGAGGAGAAAACAATACTAACCCAACAATAGTAAATAATAAGTCAAAAATTCTTTTAAAAATCACTCTTCCACCGTGAAGAGGCATATCACCAAGATTTATTGTAGGTACTCCTTCAATATGTTCCATTCCAGCTTTTAATGAAGCAATCTGAAGAATATCTGGAACCAATTTTATATCAATTAATAAATTATTCCCAATTTTAATTAAATTCATAATTGTTTCATAATCTTTTAAAGAAAGAGCAATAAAAAGATCCGTGATAGAATGTTTTTTTATGATTTCTTTAAGTTCATTATAAGTGCCTAACGCTCCTTGCTCTTTATGTTCAGACAAGAAACCTATACCTTCAATTCCAAAATGAGAATAATTTTTTAATTTTTCAGCTAACATTAAAGCAAAATCATTAGTACCTGCTATTAAAATTTTTGAAATTCCATTCTTTTTTAAAAAGAATTTCTTAAATACCTTAAATATTAATAATCTAAAGCTGAAAATGAAAAAAACTGAAATAGGGATATAAATGACAAGATATATATGAGATATTTCAAAATCAATAAATCTATAACTCTTTAAATAACTGAAAAAAAACAGGATAATAAGAGACGAGATAAAACTATTTAGTAAAACAAGAAATAAATCATCAAGCCTATTTCTCCTTAATTTTATCTTATAATATCCCTGATTAGAAAAATAAATAATTTGAACAAAGATCAAAAATGGAATAACGATTAAATACTTATAATAATCTGGCACTCCTCTTGGTATTCCAATCAAATCTGAATAAAAGCGTAGCCAGAAGGTAATATTAAAACTTAAAATAATAGCAATAATATCACCAATAATATAAATTTGAACAAGTTGTTTTCGTTTCCTTTTAATCATAAAACTTTTTCAATAAATGTTTTCAAATTATCCTTAAAAATTTGCTCTGAGAACCTTAAACTGTTCTTTCTTATATATAAAGGGTCTATTTTCAATCTTTCAAGTTCATTTATTGCATTTTTTATATCATCAATACTCTGATTTTCAAATAAAATCCCTGTTTTACCTTTCTCTACAATATCAAGCACGCCCCCTTTTTTATAAGCTATAACTGGAATTCCACAAGACTGAGCCTCTACAAACGAAATACCAAAATCTTCAATACCAGCAAAAATAAAAGCCTTTGCATTCTGATATAGACTTTTTAACTCCTTATTAGTTACATCTTTTTTAAACTCAATGTTTTTTGAAGCAATTCTCTCTAATTTTTTCTCTTCAGGTCCTTTTCCAACTATAATTAACTTTTGTCCAATTTCATTAAATGTTTCTATAAGTAAACGAGTGTTTTTATACGGAACTAAAGCAGAAACCGTTAAAAAATATTTTTTTTCTGGATTTTCTGAAGGTTTGAAAAAATCAACATCTACAGGTGGATGTATCACACACGATTCTCTTTTGTAATATTTCCAGATCCTTTCTTTTACAAAATTTGAAATCGCAATAAAATTATCAACTCTTGATGAACTTGTTACATCCCACATCCTTAATTTTGATATTTGATGCTTTATAAAATATTTTTTAATTCCAAATGTTTCACCAAAATATATGAAATACTGATCCCATGCGTATCTCATTGGAGTAAAAATATAACTTATATGAATAGAGCCGGGGAATGGAATAATTCCCTTTGCAACACTGTGTGAATTACTAATTATTAAATCATAATCCTCCAAATTAAACTCTTCTATTGCTGTTGGTAAAAGTGGCAAAAAATAACGGTATTTATTTCTTATGAACCTACATTTGTTTAAAGATGAAGTGAAAATTTTATGAGATTTTATTTTATCTGAAATTTTATCTTTATTTAAGAATAATGTAAAAATATCAGCATTCGGAAAAATATCCAGCAAAACTTCTAGAACCTTTTCCCCTCCTCTCATTCCATTTAGCCAATCATGTATTAATGCAACTTTTCTTATCATTTTTTCAGAATAAATTTTACACTGTGTTCATAAATAAAGCAAATTTCAGTTTAAATCATTAAAAATCTATATGCTTGACTCTTCTCATCATAAACATAAAGGGGAAAAGGCACATGTAACTTATTTACATTTTAGGTTAAAATATGATCTGATTTATTTTTAATTTTGTTAAAATTCAAAAGATGCGAGTGTTTTTACTGAATAGCAAAAAAACTCGCGTGTTTTATTGACAAACAGCAAAAAAAGTAGTATTAATTAAAATATGAAAAAACGTTATATCACTGAGCAAATAAAAACCGATTTAAAAAAAAAGATGGTATTTGTCGCGGGAGCCAGGCAGGTAGGTAAAACTACGTTGGCTAAAAGAATACTGAAATCAGGCAAAGGTTACTTAAGTTGGGATATCTCCGAACACAGAGAAGCCATATTAAAGCAAGAGCTACCTTCTACAAACTTAATTGTTTTAGATGAGATTCATAAATACCATTCATGGCGCAATTACCTTAAGGGATTATACGACAAATTAGGAGATAGATGTAGAATACTGGTTATTGGCAGTGCTAAACTGGATTATTACAGATATGGAGGAGATTCTTTACAGGGAAGGTATCATTTCTTACGACTTCATCCTTTTAGTATTGCAGAATTAAAAATAAATACATATGATGAATTACTGGATTTACTAAAGTTAAGTGGATTTCCGGAACCATTTTTAGGTGGATCAGAAGTCGAAGCTAAACGGTGGTCAAGAGAATATCGCAATCGACTTATAAACGAAGAAATAACAAACCTCGAAAATGTTTCTGATCTGGGAAATTTAGAGCTACTATCATTACGTCTCCCTCAACTTGTTGGTTCTCCTCTTTCCATTAACTCAATTCGAGAAGACCTACAAGTCAGCCATAAGACCGTCTCAAAATGGCTAAATATACTTGAAAGAACGTATGCTATATTCAGAATTTCACCATTTGGATCCAGTAAACTCAGAGCAGTAAAGAAAGAACAAAAACACTATCATTATGACTGGTCATTGATTCCGGACCTTCCCCTACGATTTGAAAATATGGTGGCTATGCACCTATTGAAATGGGTACATTTTGAACAGGACACAAAAGGTAGAGATCTTGAATTGAAATATTTTAGAGATGTTGATGGTCGAGAGGTAGATTTTGTTATCACAGAAAATATGAACCCAATTTATCTAATAGAAGCAAAATGGAAAGACGCTGAAATTCCCAAGGGCTTAAAATACCTTAAAAAACGTTTCCCCGATGTTAAAGCTTATCAAATTTCTGCTGCTGGTAAAAAAGATTATATAACCCTTGATGGAATCCGTGTCTTACCTTCCCTTAAATTTCTGTCCACCCTAGTATAATCTCAAAACCCATCCTGTAGATTAAATTGGGGTCTCTGCTCCTGTTTTAAAAATTTATATACAAGTTCTCTGTATTTGTCAGACAAAATTTAAAAATATAGAATAAATTGACAATCTAAATGATGTATTTAAAAGTTTAAAAGGGAGCATGATACCATGCTCCCCAAACAAATAATAATTTAACTTAATAAACTCGAATATGTATTCTTTATTTTTTTAGCTTCTTCTATTCCCTTTTCAGTAAGAATAAGTAATTGTTTATTTCTGAATTGAACAATCAAATCTTCTTCTTCCATCTCATTTAAAATCTTAAAAGGATATCCTTTCCAGGTCATATAAATCTTTTCTCCAGGATCTTTTTTGGAATCCTCTTCCCATCCCGAAAGGTAAAGTAAAAGCAAATTTAACTCTTTAAACTTTTCGTCCATTTTTCCTCCTGTTTTAGTTAGAGGTGGTCAGGTCTCAACATTGGACATTGAGACCTGACCACATAAATTTAGACTGTAATTAAGTTTTTTAACCTATTGAATGTCTTCTCACCAATAC
>JAUXFB010000076.1 GCA_030620255.1 Candidatus Aminicenantota bacterium
ATATGCGCTGTAACTGCCTTTTACTAACATAGGGATACCCTCAACTAAAAAGAAATGTCTTGAAAGAACTTCTATATTGGCTGTACAGATTTCAGATACTCCTCCAAAATCATCATAAAGTTTTAAACTTATGGTTTTTGTGCCAGCTTTGTTGAATTTCTTTTCCCATACAAATGGTGTTTTAGTAACAGTATTTTTGTCAATTATTTTTCCGTCTTTGTTAGAAATCTCATAATATGCTTTTACAATTTCACCGTCTGGATCTTTAGCACAGGAAGCATCAATTACTACAGCTTTATTAGCATATTCTTTATCTTTAGAAGTTTTTATACAGCATTCAGGTGGAAAGTTTATATATATTTTTTGTTCACATAAACTTTCGGGAGGATCGCATTTGGAATTTATAGCCTTGCCTTTAAAAGTATATTCTCCTGGCTTTTTTAAACTTGTTTCCCATTTTGCATTTTCTAAACTTAATTTTTTACTTGCAATTTTAGTTCCATCTGGGCCAATAATTTCTACTTCTAATGATTCTGCATATTTTGAGCCGCTCATGTCAACTGTGATAGGGTCATTTATATTTGCTTTTGCTGGATAGACTTTTATATCACAGATTGCACATTCTTGGCCTATTTTATAAAGGCAGATGTTCCCACATTTTTTTGGAATAACAAATTCGTATTTTCTACCATCTTTTACTAAAGTCATCGAAAAAACGGTTAAAGCTTTTTTCCCAGCCCATTCAAGGTCTTTAGTAACTTTTACTTTTCCATATGGGCGGAAAATCATCCATTCCATTTTTTCACCAGGTTCCAGGGTTTTTTCTTCGAATGAATAGTTGTTTACTTGATTCATAAAAGCAAGATATAAATCTCCACATCCGGTTTTGTCAAATGCAAATTTAATTTCTTTATCGTATTTCCATATTGCAGTTTTCAGCATTTCAACACTTGTTACTCCTCCTTTTACTAAAGGATTAACACCGACTCTTATAATCTTTTTTGTTGCTGCAAATGGTCCTATTGAAGAAATTATAAAAATTCCGATAAACAGAAATAATAAAACATTTTTCCTCATATTACCTCCTTACTAAATTTTAGTTATTAGATTATATCTTATTTATATATAATATTAAACATTTTTTTTAAAAAAAATTTTTTTTATTAAATTTTTAGAAGAATTCTTTTTTCGTGGTTGATAAAAGTTTCAAAAAAGGATATTATTTTAATTAAAATAATATCTTGGAGGAATGATTGAAGTGTCCAAATTGTAAAAGAGAGATGGTTATTCTAGAACTGCATAAAGTTGAGATAGACCATTGCCTTTTATGTGGAGGTATATGGCTTGATGAAGGAGAACTCGAACTCTTACTTGAGGGAACTTCAGAAAAAGATAAACTTCTTGCTTCATTTAAGATTAATAAAAAAACAGATGAAAAGAAAAGGAAGTGTCCTGTTTGTGGAAAAAAGATGTACAAGGTTCTATATGGTATGGAAAAAAAGGTGCTTATTGACAGTTGCTCTAAAAATCATGGTTTATGGTTTGATAGAGGTGAATTAGATCAATTACTTGAAATGGGAGGCATTGAAAATAATAGTAAGATTTATTCTTTTTTAAAGGATTTGTTTGGAAAAAAAGTTTTAGAATAAAGGGAGGTTTAGAATGAGTGGTTTGCTTATTTTTTTTGTTATAGTAGGGATATTGATATTTTTTATTGTTGGCATGTACAATTCATTGATAAGACTCAAAAACCAGGTAAAAAATGCATGGTCTCAAATTGATGTCCAGTTGAAAAGACGACATGACCTGATTCCAAATCTGGTGGAAACTGCTAAAGGGTATATGAAACATGAAAGAGAAACATTTGAGAACATTACAAGAGCGAGAAGCCATGCTATGAAAGCTGGCAATATTGGCGAAAAGATTAAAGCTGAGAAAGCACTTAGTGGTGCTATGGGTATGTTTAATGTTGTTGTAGAAAATTACCCTGACCTTAAAGCTAACCAGAATTTTTTATCATTGCAAGAAGAGCTCACTACAACAGAAAACAAAATTTCTTTTTCAAGACAGGGCTATAATGATCAGGTTCTTTTTTTTAACAATAAGATTCAGATGTTTCCTTCTAACATTATTGCTGGTATGTTTCATTTTAAAGAAGAAGAATTCTTTGAGATTGAAGATGTTAACAAAAAAGAAGTCCCAAAAGTTAAATTTTCTTAATCAATAAATATCAATGTGGGAACTTATACGCGCAAATAAAAGAAAATCAATACTACTTTTTATATTTATGGGAAGTATTCTCATATTGTTAGGATATGTTATAGGAGAGGCATATTTTCCTGGGAAAGGTGGCTATAATGGTATTTTTATTGCATTAATTATCTGGGTTATTTGGTCAATGATAGGCTATTTTAATGGGAGTTCAATTTTACTGTCATTGAGTAGAGCAAAAGAGGTTACGCACAATATTCATCCCCAGCTTTTTAATGTTGTCTCAGAGATGAAGATTGCAGCTAATCTTCCAGCAATTCCAAAGATATATATAATAAATGAGGAAGCTCCGAATGCTTTTGCAACTGGAAGAAAACCTGAGAAAAGTGCAATTGCAGTTACTGCAGGTTTACTTAACCGTTTGAATAGAAATGAGCTTCAAGGCGTTATTGCTCATGAAATGTCACACATTCTTAACAGGGATATACTTTATATGACTTTTGCTGGAGTAATGCTTGGCACTGTTGTTATGATTTCACAAATATTTTTAAGAGGGTTATGGTATTCGGGTGGATCTACAGCACGTTACCGCTCTAAAAGATCCAATAAAGATGGGGGAGGAGCAATGATGATCATTGCAATAGTTTTGGCGATTCTTGCTCCAATTTTAACCAGGCTATTTTATTTTGCAATCTCCAGGAAAAGAGAATATCTTGCTGATGCTACTGCAACCAGATTGACCCGTTATCCTGAGGGATTGGCTTCTGCTTTAGAAAAGATATCCTCCTCAAACATTAAATTTTCCACAGCAAATAATATAACTGCACCAATGTATATAGTTAATCCTCTTAAAAAAACAGGAAGATCATTAACAGGTCTATTCAGTACTCATCCACCTATTAAAGAAAGAATAAAGATTTTGAGGAATATGTCGCATGGAGTTAATTATAATAATTATCAGTCTGCATTTCGCATGGTCACAGGAAAGGGTATAATCCCCACATCTGGTCTTAAGGATTCAAAAAATATTCCAGTAAAAGAACCTTCTAAGGATACATCTAAACAACTCAGTGTAAAGGAAAAAAAGAGAGAATTTGGAGATTTGATAAGGGCAGTAAATGGGTTTGTTTTTTTAACCTGTGTGTGTGGACTTAAAATAAAGTTACCCCCGAATTTTAAAAAACCTGAAATTTCATGCCCAAGATGTAAAAGGACAATACAGATGCCTCTGGCAAAGATAGCAGCTGTTGCTTCTGCTGTAAGTGCAGGAGAAGCCATAAAAGGGACTTCCACATTGAAACCACAAAAATATATAAGAAAGGGAAAAATATGGGAAACAATCACATGTTCATGTGGTAATCATATTCAAATTTCACCATCTTTTATGGGTTCTAAAGTTAGTTGTAATAAATGTGGAAGAATAATTAAAATTTTATAATTATTTTAAGTGTTCACTGTTGATTTTAAAAGATCTGTTTATAGAGAAATCTTTAAAATCCATACCCCATTTTCCCTCTACAATAAATTTGGATAGATGTTTCCCCATAGCTGGACCAAACATAAATCCATGGCCGCTCATTCCTGATGCAACATACAATCCTTCTATTTCTGATTCGTCAAGAACAGGGTTACCATCGGGAGTCATTGTGTAACATCCTCCCCAGTGTCTTAATACAGAAGCATTTTTAAGAGAAGGAACCAACCTTGTCATTCTCCATGCTATATTAGGAAGAAATTCAAATGAAGCATCTTCTCTTATTCCTGGAACATTAGGTACAGGAGTATAACATCCAATTACTTGACCATTAATGAGCTGATGAAAATAGCATCCATCTGAGCGGTAATCTACAATCATTGGCTCAAAAAATTTCGGCATTCTTTCTGTAATCATTGCTTCATGTCTTTCAGCATATAAAGGAAGATCTAATCCTACTTTTTCACCTAACTCTCTTGTCCAGGGTCCAGTGCTTAGTAAAACTTTTTCCGCTTCGATTTTTGTTCCATCCTCTAATGTTATGGAAAAAATCTTATTTTTGTTTAATTTAACAACTTCTTTTCTTAAAAGGAAATCTCCTCTATTTTCTGTTATAATTTTTTTGTATCCTCTGAGTACTGCAAATGGAAATGCCTGTCCATCATCCGGACAAAATGCACCTGAGATTATGCCATCTGTATTTATGTGTGGTACTAATTTTTTTATATCATCAGGGGAAAGTAATGAAACATTGATTTTCTCTTTACGCTGAATCTTTATATTTTCTATGAATTCTTGTTCCATTTTTTTCTCATGTGCGAGCAAAAGGTAGCCCCCTCTGTAAAACTCAACATTAAATCCAAATTCATCTTCCATTTGTGAAAAAAGTTCTATGTTTTGTTTCATTAAATGTATTGTTGTATGATTTGAGAATTGTTGTCTGATGCCTCCTATGCAACGTCCTGTTGAACCAGAGCCTATGTATCCTTTTTCAATAACTACAAGTTTGATACCTTTTTTACTCAGATAATAAGCTGTAGCCATACCAATAATTCCCCCACCTATAATAGCTACTTCATAATTATTATTCATATGATTATTCCTCTACAAAGATTTTCATATGAACCGGTTTTAAAGGAGGGCGTTTATTCCACTGTTCAATTTCCTTGGGATTCTTATTTAATTCTCGGGCAAGTAATGAAACTAATATTGGCCCGCATGTTCTTCCCTGACAAGGGCCCATTCCCACTCGTAATATACGTTTGAGCTCTTCAAGAGTTGTTGCACCTGATTGTATTGCTTCAACTATTTCATCCTCTGTTACATCTTCGCATCTGCAGACAATAACCTTTTCTTTCATTTTTTCCTCCTGAAGCCTCTTACAATTCTTATTAGTTTTTTATCCATTTTTAAAGTTACTAAAATAGTACGATCATGTTTTTTTAAATTTTTTATTTGATCAATGGTTCCTTCACCTACTTTTTGGCCGGAACGATCAAGAAGGTCAACTGGTTCACCTTTATCTGGAGGAAATAGTTCATATGGTATTGTAACAAGACCATACCCTTTGGAAAGATCCATTAAAAAGATCGCTAATCCAGGGCAAATTCCAAGGCACAGACCACATCCTGTGCAGGTTTCAAAATTAACTTTTGGAGAAGAATTAATATTTCCTTCAATTGTTATAGCTCCAAAGGGGCAGGCTTCTACGCATGGATCACATGGTATATTCTGTATGCATTCGATTATTGCTACTGGTTTTTCTTTAATCCTCTCTTTTGATGGGAATTCTAAGTGTTTTTCAAGAAAGTATCCCTTTTTAGTGTATTCCATTGTCCTTTGCCTCCTTATAAAGCTTCTTGTTCCCAATTCTAATTTTTTCACCAAATGGGCCTTCTCTCAATTCTACAAGCTCTTTTTGATTTTTTATTATTTCTCGCTCAAGCTCTTTGTTTTTTCCGATAATTTTTTTTGCAGCATTTAGCCCTGCAATTCTTCCTTCCAGCATAGCTGAAGACGCTTCTTCAATTCCTGAAATGTCCCCAGCTATAAAAACCCCGGGAATAGAGGTTTCCATATTCATATTATGAAGGCTAATGTATCCCCCAAGCTCAGGTATGTATGTCATCTTTGCTCCAGCCTGAGAAAGGATTTCTACTGATGGACTAAGCCCAACTGCTAAACCTACAGTATCCACATCTAACTTTTTTTCAGTTCCTTGAATTTTCTGCCATTTATGATTGATTTCAACAATTTCAGCTTGTTCCACTTTATCTTTTCCAAAAACATAAGAGATCGTATGAGATGTAAATATTGGAATCCCGAGCCGTTTAAGTTTAGCTGAATGAACAATATATGCACCAATTCTTGGTAATGCTTCTGCAACAGCTACTACTTCTATTCCTGCTTGAAGTAATTGATAAGCTACAATCACACCAATATTACCTGCACCCAAGATTAAGACCTTTTTGCCAGGTGCTATCCCATATACATTCATTAGTGTTTGAATTGCTCCAGCTCCATAAACTCCGGGTAAATCATTACCTGGAAATAAGATTGACTTTTCTGATGCTCCAGTAGAAATAAGAATTGTTTTTGCTTCAATTTTATAATATTTCCCTTCTTTAACAACACCTAGTATATTCCCGGGATAAAAGCCGATTACTGATGAAGATGTCCATATGTTAATTCCTCTTTCCTGAGTTTCATTTATTAAAATTTTTGCAATATCTATGCCTCTTGTGCTGGCATAATGAGATTTGCTACCAAAAAATTTATGAGTTTGCTTTATTAATTGTCCTCCAATGAGAAAATTTTCTTCTATAATAAGTGGTTTTATTCCAAAACGGGAAGCATAAACAGCAGCAGAAAGCCCTGCAGGTCCACCTCCAACAATTGCAAAATCTGTTTTAATAACAGGAGTTTGTTTAAATATTTGTGAACCTGAGAACTCTTCAGAAAATATCTTGGCTTCTGTTTGTTTTTTTACTTTCATCCC
>JAUXFB010000041.1 GCA_030620255.1 Candidatus Aminicenantota bacterium
AGAAAAATAATCTACTTTTTTCCCTTTTTTAAGAGACTCTATTTCTTTCCATGCGTACTCTATTTCTCTATCATCAACATATATTTCATATCCAAAAGAGTTGTCTATTAAATTTTTAAAATCATCATATTTTATAACTCTAAAAAATTCTTTTAAAGTAAATCTATTTTTTCCATATTTATATTTATCATCAAAATCAATATCTACTTGAATTTCTTCTTCACCTATTTGTATTGTATTTATAGTTATTCCCTCCATATCGGGAGTAGCAGATAACATAGATGATGAATCATATTCTGTTTCAATTACAACATTTTCATTTATTAAGTTATTAACTATATCCTCTAATTCTGAAAAAAGTATATCATGTTTTTCCATTAAATCATCAATTTCATCTGAATTTATATCATATAAATTTAAGTTATCAACTTGATTTTCAAGACCAATACCTTCATACCTTTCTATTATTCTTTCTTCATCCTCCAAATGTTCAACTTCCCTTTCTGCTTTTTTTGTAAAATCTTTTTCAAGTATCTCTAAAATTTCATCATAATTATCTAACAAAAATCGGGGAGCTTCTTCCCATTGAAGTTTTGGATCATCCCACAAAAAACCTTGTCCAGTTTTTTTACTAAAACTTGCTTCTCTAAATCTTGATTCGTATTTTTTTCTCATTTTAATTGACCGATCATTATTTTAATTTTATTTTCTTAAAATTCAGCTACTATTTTTCTTATTTTATCAGTTAATTGTTTTTTAAATGTTTTAGAATTAGGATCAATTTTTATATCACTACTATTTTTAGCCACCCATTCATTATTATCACCACCTCTGTAATAAGGAGCTTCCCAATTTATTCTTCCATACACATAAACTGAATCAGCCTCATCAGCAAAATTACCATGTGTATTACCTTTTTCATAATAGAAAACACCTAACTCAAACATAAAGGACGATGTCTCATCTGACATATTTTCATATTCCATTTCAGATAATTCATCAGCTTCATCTTCATATCCAGCTTCATGAAGATCAAGATAATTTATTTTATCTTCTCCAAGTTCTGCAACTATTTCAGAATTATCATCTATAAATCTTTCTTTTGCCATTTCACGTTCATAATCAATAAACTCTTCTACTTTTGCTTCAACTTTTTTAGGTGATGGCATATACCCACTTGATTCCATATAACCTAAATTTATAAAACCTGTTATTTTAAACCCTCCATCTGTAAAAGGTATAAAACCTGATGATGATTTATAAGGAACTTCTTTCAATGCTTCGCTTGCATCATAAGGATATAAACCATCACTCTCACTCATATCTTCATAATAATGTAAAAGCACTTTTTTTATAATTTCTTCTACTTCATATTGGGTAGAAACTTTACTTCTTTCAACAAATCTTGATTCGTATTTTTTTCTCATTTTAATTGACCTTATTTTAATTTATTTTAATTTAATGAAACACCTAATCTCACAGCATTATTTTTTTTGTAATATGAAAGCATATTATCAAAATATCCTGTTCTATATTGTGCATAAAATCTAATATTAGTAGATGATATTTTTTTTGATAAAAAACCTATCTCTCTCCATCCATAGCGAAAACCTGAAGATTTAATATACAATTTATAATCATAAATATTAAAAAATAATTTTGCTTCATAATTATTAGTATATTTATTAAAATTTTTATTAGTATCAAAACATCCGGACGTTTTTTCTGAATTATAAAAATACATTAGTTTTAAATTTAATCCTAAGTTAGTAGAATTCATAATTTTATTACTATATTGTATTTGTATATATGTTCTATTTAGTGATCGAGAATCATCGCCATCTTTACCATTACTCTTATGCTCAATAGGAGAAAATTGAATATAATCAAGATAAGGTATAAGAGTTTTACTTTTTAAAAATAATTCAGGCATATAAGAAATATCATAAAAAGGAGCTGATGATTCATATAAATTCCAATTCATTATAGTTGTATATCCTAAAAAAATTCCTAAACTATAATTTTTAAATATTGAATATTTAAAAGAAACTTGTGCTTTTACCTGGTCCTCTTTATCCCCAAAAATAAAATAAGTTTGTTTATAAATACTGATCGGTGTTAGTTTATCTTTTTTAATATATTCATTAGCAAAAGTATTAGCATTGACATCAACATTAGCATAAGCATATAAATTTGAAATACTAAATATTAAAAATAAACTAAATAAATTAAATAAACTCACCAAAATTTTTATTAATTTAATTTTAAACATTTTTATTTTCCATATTTTTTATAAATTTTAATTTAATTATTACCATGCCCAATCACTCGTACCAAAAACATCACCCAAACTATAATTGCCATAATCAATATTGTTAATAATATCTTTTAATTTCATTTTTAATTCTTTAAATTTCTTTCCAAGAATATAATATCCTGAACCATTTAAATTATCATGACAATATAAAATAGAATTCCCTTCTAATTTTTTTATTAAACCACTTGCAAAATCAACTAAATTTTTACCCTCAACAATTATACCAACTCCAGCCATGCCACTATAAGATGAATTATTCCAAACATCTTCAACATCTTTTTGGGAAAATCCATATTTTTTTGCTTCTTTTACCATTTCTTCAAATTCATCTGACGATTCTTCTATATCTCTCATATCTGAAACTTCATATTCATCATCATCTTTAATAAAAATATCATCAGGCACAATTGATTCCACATTCCAATTCATGGCATCTTCTACTGCAAATCTTAATTCATCATTACCATCAGAAAATTCCTCTTGTACTTCCTCGTAATCATATCCCTTATCTTCTAATAAAACTTGTACACCTCGATCCGCTGTTTCAGAAATATAATCAAGATTACTTTCATAAAGATTGTTAAAATTATCTTCAAGACCCTCTATAAATTCTTCAACAGACATTAAATCTCTTACATCTTCAAAAACATTCCATGAATTAATTCCTTTTTTTATATCCTTCCAATCCGGTTCAACAAGATATTCTTCATCATCAATTATTTCTATATTTTTATCATCTGAACTCCATGATTCTCTTGATTCATCAGAATAATTTTCTTGTGCCTCTTTAAATCTTGATTTATATTTTTTTCTTTCCATAGATTTATTTTCTCCAAACCTATTTTGTCTTTTTAATATTTCATTTGATAATGCTTTAACCGGATCACCAGCATTACCATGTTTTCTACTTAATGAAACTGCGTAGTTCTCTATCTCTTCGTGTTCATCAATTAGTGTCTGAGCGGCTTTCATAACTGACATTTGAGAGTATTCACCCATCCTCCAATTTCTAAAATAAGCATCTATTAAAGAATTGGGATTTCTACTTTCTTCAATCTTAGTTTTGTAACTTTTTTTATTTATATTATTCATAAAATTTAACCCTGTCTGTCTGTTTTATTCTTTGGATGAAATGTGCAAAATTTCTATAGTCCGTATTTAGATTTATCCATTTTATCAGTAAGTTGATTCAAATCGTCCATAAAATCATTTGCAATTTTAGAATCGTTAAAAGAAAGTCCTTTAATAATTTCTGAAGCCTTTCCTTGTTCTTTATCACTTCCACCCCAATCTGTATCAATGAGAGCTTTTATTCCATCTTTAGCTTTTTTATCATCTGTAGCTTCTTTCTCTCTAAATCTATGTAATTTATATACTTTTTCAAATTTTGATTTATATTCTTTTACCATCTTATTTTCCTCTTTTAATATTTTATAGTTTTATAGTTTTAATCTAATTTAATTTAATTATTATATACTTCATCCCATTCAAATTCAGATATTCGAGGATCAGCATTGTGACACTCCACGGGACAAGCCCTGTGGCTTCTACCTGGTTTTCCAGATATTCTTTTTCTTGTTTCATTGACGATCCTAACGAATCATCTCCGCAAGCGTTAATTTCCCTCTGCCCGAGGGTATTTTTAAAAAAAGTCAAGTATTTTTTAATTTTTTTAATTTACATATTTGCATGTTTACCTATTCATCCCCGATGCAAGCATACGGGGTTTTCTTGGCAAAAATCTATAATCTTCATCATCCATATCTTCTTCCTCACCTACATTACCAACTCCCCAACCTTTTTTCAATCTTTGTTTTCTATTAACATTAGATTTTACTGACTTTTGTCTTTTAAAATTGATATTCTTATTTTCTTCAAATCTTGATTCGTATCTTTCTCTCATTTTAATTACCTTTTTATTTTATAGATTTATTGGCTCTTTTAGTTTTTAACATCTTTTTTACAGTTTTTTTCTTTTTAGCTGTACCACCTTGTTTTTTAGTTTTTGTAGCTTTTTTTGCAGCTATTTTTAACTGAGATTTTGTTTTACCTGTTTTTTTCTTTACATTTATATTAGCTGATTTCTTTTTAGTTTTATACCATCCCATTACAAGTTTTTTAGGATTATTAGGGTCCCTACCTTTTCCTTTTCTTACTAAATATTTTCCACCCTCGTTTTCAGGTTTTTTACCAACGGAAAAACTTTCAAACATTCCTTGTTCTTCAAGTGTTATATATCTTTCTCTTTGTTCTTGTTCTTGTTTTATTTTCATTTTTTTCCGATTTTATTTTCTAATTCTTTTCTTTTTCATTATTATCATCAACATCATCAACATCATCAATTTGTTTAACTAACATTGCTTTTTGAACTGCTTGATCTATTTCTTTATTATTTTGTTTTGTTTGCCGTTGCCTTATAGTTTTATATTTAATTAATTTATCATCTGAAACATCACTCAATATTTTTTGTATATTTGAAATAAATGTATAATTATTAGTAACAGAATTCTTTTTTAAATACTCATCAACTTGTCCTGATATTTGAGAATCATGTTTATTTTTTATAGTTTTGCCTATAGAATTAGCAATATATTTAACAGCAATATAAGGCTTATTTTGATTTAGATAATCCTCAGCTTGATCAAGCAAATCGGTTTTTTTACCTTCAAACAAAGGTTTATATCTTTCTCTTTTTTTCATATTATTTAATTGATTTTAGATAATTATAATCTTTTTTTTGATCAGAATTTATTTCTAATTCCAGTTCTTTTGTTGCTTCCATATCTTTTTTTATCAATACTGATATAAACTCTTTAGTTGCTTTTTGTGTACCACCAATTATATTTCTATCAGAATCATAAGTTACTCTTTTATTCTTAAATTCAGAAGAATTTAAAAGATTAAGAATAGATTTTAATGAAAAATATTCTAATTTAGATATATCAAAACTTGTTACTTTGCCTTCATATAAAGGTTTATATCTTTCTCTTTGCTCTATTTGTTTTATTTGTTTTATTTTCATAATTTTAATTTTTTATTTTTGTTTATATTATTTTTAATTCACAATATTAAAATAATTATTACTATAAAAAATATATTTGATACTACACTGATAGGTGTAATAATTTCAGCAACATTCCTATATTTAATTCTCCATTGAGAAAAATTACATGTACTTTTATCTAAAGTAATTTCAACTTTTACAAAAAATTCTTTAAAAACAATGTTATTTTCATCTAACCACTGAACTAACATCTCAGTTTCAAACTGATCCGGATTAGTAATTGCCCATACATCATCAACTGCTATTATCTTAACTCTAATAGGATCAGCAATTTCAGCATCTCTTTCTTTTTTAAAAATGGATGCGCCTGAAACCATTGCTTCCCATTCTTTTATAGTCATTTTTTCAATGCGTTGATTCATATAGTACAACTCAATGAATTCATCAATAGAATTATCCTTTGCAGAAATTGGTAATATTAATGTTAATCCTAAAAAAATAAATAGTAATAAAATAATAGTAATAATTTTCTTCATTTTTTATCTGTTATCTATAAATTTGATATAGTAATCTAAATCTTTAAATTTTGCATTGGGTTGAACAAATTTTAAATTATAATTATTTCCTACAAAATCTTCTATTTCTTGCATAGAACCTTTTCCATAATAATCCACTTGAAAAATAATAGCATTAGAAAAATTTTTATAATAATTAACAGCTTTTTCAGCTATTTTATCACTTTTAAAACCTAAAGTTATAGCATCATTACTGTAATCATTAATAATGACTATCCAGTTGTATTCAGCATAATCAAATTCTTTAAACTTTGAGATGTATCTTTGTCTTCTCACTTTTCTTTTTTTCCCTCATCTCTTTTATTCTTTTCGTTGCTTCTACTGCTCCCCTAATAGCACTTGTAAGAACATTTTGATCTGGTAAGTTATCAGTATATTTTGTATTTATTATATTAAATTTTGGATAAAATACAATTTTTTGTTCTCTAAACTTTAAAAATTTATATACAAATACAGAAACTACTGTGACAAATACTCCTATAAAAATTATTTTGATATAATAAAATGTTTGATTAATCTTTTCCATAATTTTCACTCCTATTATTCTTTTTCTAACATCATTATATTTATATTTATATTTTTTAATTCAATATCAATAGCAATATCTTCAAATATTTTAGAATTATGGAAATAGTCACCCGCTACATCTCTTACAATGACTAATGTATTTGAACCTATATTAAATGATGTATTATTTATTAAAACGGGGGGAGTTAATTTTATTTCTTTTATATTTAAAGAAAATACAGATTTTTTAATAGTGTTAATAATAGCTGTTTTACTTTTTTTTACTGAATTCATTGATAAATATATTTTAGGATACCTTGAATCAATAGTTACAAGAAAAATTGGTATAGATATACCCATAACTTTTTGAATCCAAACAAAGTTAAATTTATTTAGTCCTAAAGCATTTTTTAGATTATTTTGATTCTTTTGATTTTTTTGATCAGACACAGTAATATTCTATTAACTATTAAATTTTTAATATGTAGGTATATTTATTAGTGAAAAAATATAAAAAAGTGAACAAATTTTATACTTTAAAAAATTCGATAGATTAAATATCCAAAAAGTAAAGTCATTAAACAAGCTGATAAAATCATAATTGCAATAGCTTGCCCCACTTTAATATTCTCTAATAAATGACTATCACAAAATGGACAAATATCTAAATTATTGTAATATTTTCGATTGCAAACTCTACAGTATTTCATATCTATTTCTCCTGAATCTTTTTGTTCTTTCTGTTCTTTTTAACTACTCACTACTCACTACTCATTATATTTGTTGTATTTTTTGATGTTCTCAATTTTAACTGATGAGATAAAATTATTCCTTTTTAATATTTTAATTTTGACTCACTAATTTAATCAAAATTAAAATATTTTTCCTTATAATTCCCTAATATTTCTCTATGACTTTATGACTTAATCACAAATTTTCTCTGACAATATTTGACAAATTTTGTAAACAACATTCAACTATTTCTTTAGATAAAGACTCTTTTTTAGAATATATGACAAATTTTTCATCTATTGATAAATTTTTATTATCAATATCATTTTCGCTATCATTCTCCATAGCTGTTCTTTTTATTGTTATTCCTGCTCTTCTGATATAATAATCTTTATACATTTCTAAAGCCGCAGGATATGATGGAGCATTTATTATATTTAAAATATCATTTTTATATTCATCTTGTATTTCAATACCAAAATCTATATCTCTATAAGTAAATGTCTGGGGTACTGAAATATTTTCCCTTCCACCATCATCAACTATCTTTATAATTCTATGCTCTTGATTTTGTTCTAAATGCCTTGTAGGAATAGGAACTCCAATTATTTCATTTATGTTACTATTTTTATCTGAGTAACTTTCCCGAATATGATGATGCCCCCAAATATAACAACCTTTTAAATTTAAACTTAATCCCTCATCTTGAAATTGACATTTATCAGACATGACATGAGTAAATATAAAATCATATTTACCTGTTAAAGCCTCATATTCTTCTTTACAACTATCTTTATAAGGAAGAAATAAACATTTCTTATTTTCTATTTCTATTTCCTCAATATTTTCTATTATATGAATATTTTCAAATGCTGATAAATATTGTATTGCACAACCTTGTCTTTTACTTATATCGTGATTTCCTTGAAGTAGATATACTTGTTTAAATTCTTTTAAATATTTTGCTATTTCTAATCTTAAAGAATTATGCGGTGAGCTTGAATCAAATATATCTCCAACATGTACAATTGTTTCATTTTTAT
>JAUXFB010000091.1 GCA_030620255.1 Candidatus Aminicenantota bacterium
AAATATACATCCTCATTTTTTTTTAATAGATCAAATAAATAGGGTTTATTAAAAATTACAATTTGAATGTCATAACATTTTTGCTGCAATTTTGAGTTCAACTTGTTTTTTGTATAGATGTTTGCATGTACTTTTAATGTAGATAATCTCTTTTTGAAGTTTCTTGTTAATTTAACTCTTCTTATTTTAGTTCTGTAAACCTTTTTTTTGCTAATTTCAATGCTATTGTCAATATTATTAAAATCAATATAAAAGGCTGGAAAATTAAGTAATAGATCAAAAACGGTTAAAATGTTGTGTTTTTTAAGTGTTCTGGAATATTTTTCTCCAACGCCTTTTATGTGATCTATTGAAGAATTAAGTTTTAAATTCAATAGTATAGTGTTATTTTTTTATATCCAACCACACTATTTTTTAGGCCTGGTAGAAGATCAAACCAATCAAACATAGATTTTTTGACTTTAAAATTTGTCTGAGCTGCAGAAAATGCTTCATCAAGTATTTCTGGTGAAAAACTTGCCCCATTTATCTTTAGATCTTCAAAAAAAAATCTCATTCTATAATTTTCACATTCAACCTTTCCATTAAATTCAACTTCAATGTTTTTTAGAAAAGAAGGCACTTTTTCATATTTTTGACCTGTTAATTTTATCTTCATAGTTCCATTAACATAATTTCCATTTTCAAGATTCAATTTTATATATTTAACTTCAGGAGCATATTTTTTTGTATAGATAATATTTAAATAGGAATTCAATTCATCTTGTGTAAAAGTAATCTGTTTTAGAAAAACTGACCTTTTCTGTTTTGCTCTGGCTTTTTTTAAAAATCTATCAACTTTTTCTGCTTTATCAACGGAAATTTCTGAACCGAAAGAAAATATTTTAAAAATAAATAAACAAATTATCAATATTTTAAATTTCATCTGTCTAAAATTATAACCTTTCTTCCCTCAAATTTCAACCTATTTTCAAAAAAGAGTTTTATTGCCTCAGGATATATTTTATGTTCCTCTTTTAAAATCCTTTTACTTAATGTATCTTCATTATCATCTGATCTTACCTTTACAGGTTTCTGAAGTATTATAGGTCCTGTATCAATTCCTGAATTAACAAAATGAACAGTGCAACCACTTACTTTAACACCATGATCAACTGCCTGTTTTTGCACATTTAGACCTGGAAACGAGGGAAGCAATGCAGGATGAATATTAATTATTCTGTTTTTATATTCCTTTATAAATTCAGGATCAATAATTCTCATAAACCCTGCAAGACAGACTAAATCCACTTTATTAATTTTTAAAAGTTTAATTATATGATGGTTATATTCTTTTTTTGTTTTGAACAATTTTGGAGAAATATAAAAATTTTCTAATTTAAATTTTTTAGCTCTCTTTAAACCCCTTGCTTTTTTTTTATCACTTATCACAATTACAATTTTATAATTTGAGTCTTTTTTTAAAGAGGCTCTGTATATTGATTTAAAATTAGAACCTCTTCCTGAGAGAAAAACAGCTACTTTTCCTTTTTTCATAATGTTAAAAACATGCCGAAGGGGGGACTCGAACCCCCACAGGATTGCTCCCACAAGTACCTGAAACTTGCGTGTCTACCAATTCCACCACTTCGGCAAGAATAATTTTTATATGATATATACCAATTTTTGTCAAGTGTTTGCAGTGTACTAACTGATAAATAGTTGGGTACACCGTACTGCTAAGGGGAATTACCGAAGAATTTGTGAAATGAAAGTTTATTGACACTTTTATTAAAAGATGCTAAATTAATTATCAAATGAAAAAAAGTAAGCCTATTGTTATTGGAGTTGCTGGTGGAAGTGGGTCAGGAAAGACAACAATTATTAATTCTATTATTGATGAGTTGAGAGATTATGATATAGTTACAATTCAACATGATTCTTATTATAAGGATAATAGACACCTGCCTTTTTATGAAAGAGAAAAAATTAATTATGACCATCCTGATGCTCTGGAAACAAATTTGCTTGTTCAGCATTTAAAAGAATTAATTGCAGGTAGAGAGATTGAAGCTCCAGTATATGATTTTACTAAACACACTCGTAAAAAGTATGGAGAGAAGAAGAAACCAGCTCAAATAGTTATTGTTGAAGGAATTTTAATTTTTGTTGAAAAAAAACTTATAGAATTGATGGATGTTAAGATCTTTGTTAGCACGAACAGTGATATAAGATTTATTCGAAGATTGAAGAGAGATATGGCTGAAAGAAATCGAAGTATGGATTCTGTTATTAATCAATATCATAAAACCGTAAGACCTATGCATCTGTCTTATGTTGAACCAAGTCGAAGACATGTTGATATTATTATTCCTGAGGGACATAATCCTGTGTCAACTCATATGGTTGTGGCAATGATCAAACAACACTCTAAAAAAAAGAAAATTTTGGTTAAGAAAAATGAAATGTGAATTATTGCAATGATAGAAAAAATTTTTATAAATGCCCAGCAACTCCTTGAGGATTCAGTTAAACTTGGTATACAGATTATAAATAGTGGATTTAAACCAAATTTTATAATTGCTATTTGGCGTGGAGGAACACCAGTTGGTATTGCTGTTCAAGAATTACTTGATTATTTTGGGGTTAAGGCTGACCATATTGCAATACGTACATCTGCTTATGAGGGTATTGGCCAGAGAAGTAAGAAAATCAGAGTTCATGGGCTTGATTATATTGTAACAAATATAAATTTTAAAGATTCACTTCTTATTGTAGATGACGTATATGATACAGGATTAAGCATAAAAGCTGTTATTGATACATTAAAGGAGAGAGCTAGAAGAAATATGCCACATAACATTAGAGTAGCTACTACCTATTATAAACCTGCTAATAGTCAAACAGATCGTGTACCTGACTATTACATTCATAAAACAGATAAATGGTTGGTCTTTCCTCATGAACTTAATGGTTTAACTGAAGAGGAAGTTTTTAAAAACAGACCTGAGATAAAAAAAATACTTAAAGGAGTAAGAAAAATTTGAAAATCACAAAAGAGTTTATTAAAAAAATACCTAAAACTGACCTTCATTTGCATTTAGATGGTTCAATTCGTATATCAACTTTGATTGAATTAGCTAAAGAAAATGGAATTTCTCTTCCATCATATACAGAAGAGGGATTAAAAGAACTTGTATTTAAGGATAAATATGAGAATTTAGGAGAGTATTTAAAAGGTTTTGCTTATACTGGTGCTGTTCTACAAGATAAATCTTCTCTGGAGAGAGTTGCTTATGAACTTGCAACTGATAATTTATCAGAAGGTGTGCGATATATTGAGGTAAGATTTGCTCCTCAATTACATCAAAATAAGAATCTAAATATAATTGATGTTTTTATAGCAGTAAACCAAGGATTGGCTAAAGCCAAACAAGAATTTAATTCTACAGATAAAGTAAAATCAGGTGCAGAACCTCCTTTTGGGTATGGGATTATAAGCTGTGCTATGCGAATGTTTGATTATGGTTTTTCTGAATATTTTGATAAGCTGCTTGATGTTCATAAACACTCAGAACGTAAATGGATATTTTCACTTGCTTCACAAGAGCTGGTAAAAGCGTCAATTGAAGCAAGGGACCAATATAATATTCCTGTTGTTGGATTTGATTTAGCAGGAATGGAAAAGGGTTATCCTGCAGTTGATCATAAATTAGCTTATTCTCTTGCACATAAAAATTTTTTAAAGAAAACCGTTCATGCAGGTGAAGACTATGGACCAGAAAGTATTTTTCAGGCAATCACTGAGCTCCACGCTGACCGCATTGGCCATGGTGTCCATTTATATAATCCTAAATTAATAAGGAATAAAGAAATAAAAGATAAACAAGCATATATAAGAGATCTTGCAGAATATATTGGAGATCGCAGAATTACTCTTGAAATCTGTTTAACTGCAAATATGCAGACAAATCCAGATTTGGTTGAATTAAAAAATCATCCTTTTAAAAAAATGAGTGAATCAAAATTATCTGTGACCTTTTGTACTGATAATCGTACAGTTTCTTCTACAACAGTAACTGATGAAATATTTAAAGCTGTACAAACTTTTAATATTAATCGGAAAGATTTGAAAGATATAGTGATTTATGGTTTTAAAAGAAGTTTCTTTTATGGGACCTACTTAAAAAAAAGGAAGTATGTAAGAAGTGTAATTGATTATTATGACAAAATTGAAAGACAATTTAAGCTAAAAGATTAAAGGTTAATATTTAATAATTTAAGATAAAAATTTTCTAAAAAGTAGGTAAATTATGAGTGCAATTTCAATTTTAAGAGGTTTTTTTGGTATTTTGTTAATTTTAGGAATTGCTTTTTTATTTTCGAACAACAAAAAAAGAATAAGCTGGAAGTTAGTAGGTAAAGGGCTTTTAATTCAATTCATTTTTGCTATCTTTATAATTCATGGTGAAAAGCTGCGTTCATGGTTCTTCATATTAGGATGGCCTAAAGATATTGTGAACTGGATTGGAGGAGCAGTAATAACTCTTTTAAAATTTATTACTGAAGGATCAAAATTTGTTTTTGGGAATCTTGCTGTTAGCTCTGGCTCTGAGAGTTTGGGTCATTTCTTTGCTTTCCAGGCTCTCCCGGCTATTATCTTTTTTGCCTCTCTTACTGCTGTTTTATATTACCTGGGTATTTTGCAAATAATTGTAAAAGGAATGGCATATGTGATGTCAAAAATTTTGGGAACCAGTGGAGCTGAATCATTATCAAATACAGCAAATATTTTTATTGGGCAGACTGAAGCACCAATATTGATTAGACCTTATCTGGGGACTATGACAAGATCGGAATTGCTCACAATTATGGTTGGAGGTATGGCAACAGTTGCTGGGGGAGTGATGGCAATTTATATTCAGATGTTGGGTCAAGCAATGGCTGAGGTTTATAAAATTGCTCTTCAACAGGCTCAATTGAAATTTGCAGTTCATCTGATTACTGCAAGTGTTATGGCAGCACCAGCATCAATTGTAATAGCTAAAATATTATATCCAGAAACTGAAGAACCAAAAACTCGTGGAACTGTTAAATTAAAGGTTGAGAAAACCGCATCAAATGTTATTGAAGCAGCTGCTTCCGGAGCTTCTGATGGTATGAAACTAGCTTTAAATGTTGGAGCTATGCTTATTGCTTTTATTGCTTTTGTTTATCTTTTGAATTATTTATTTTTAATGGTCGGAAGCGTTGCTGGGATAAATACATGGCTTATAAAACAGTTCGGGCAACCCCTTTCTATGCAATTAATACTTGGGGTTGGCCTGAAATACCTTGCTATAGGAATTGGCATTCCTGTTCAGGATGCTTTTAAATTTGGAAGTTTATTTGGAACCAAAATTGTATTAAATGAGTTTGTTGCTTACATTGATCTGGTGAATCTAATAAAAGAAGGGGCTCTTAGCGAAAAAGGAATTATAATGTCAACTTATGCTCTATGTGGGTTTGCTAATTTTTCATCTGTTGCAATTCAAATAGGAGGAATCAGCCCAATGGCTCCTCATAGGAGGAAAGATATTGCAGCTTTAGGCATGAAAGCTGTTTTTGGAGGAGCTTTGGTAACACTATTAACAGCAACTCTTGCAGGAATTCTTTTAGGTTAAGGATTTATACCGTTTTCTTCAGGTTTAGTCCATTCAAAATCATATCCTAAGAAAAGATTACGCGTTTGTTCTTCTTTTACTACATCAGATGGTATACCTGAGCTTAATATTTCCCCTTTATGAAGGATGTAAACCTTATCCGTTATATCAAATGTATCTTTTACATTATGATCTGTTATTATGATTCCAATTTTTCTTTGTTTTAATTTCAATATAATTTTTTGAATATCAAGTATTGTAATAGGGTCAATACCTGTAAACGGTTCATCAAGAAAAAGAAAATGAGGTTTCATTATCATTGCGCGTGCAATTTCAAGTCTTCTTTTTTCCCCTCCTGAAAGCTGATATGCTCTTGAATTTCTCACATAAGCTAAACCAAAATCATCCAATAATCCTTCAGCTCTTTTTTTTGATTCATTTTCTTCATAATAAAGTTCCAGTATTTGGTATAGATTTTGAAAAACTGTGGCTTTTAGAAAAACTGAGTGTTGTTGAGGCAAGTATATCAAACCCATTTTTGCCATTACGTAAGATGGGTATTTGTCAATACATTCATTATTCAGAAATATATGTCCGGAATCTGGTTTTATTATTCCAGATAACA
>JAUXFB010000144.1 GCA_030620255.1 Candidatus Aminicenantota bacterium
TTAAGTGTTACTAAGATTAATATTAAAAAGAATGATTTCCTAATAAACTTCTAAATAACATAATATGGGGTTTTTTCCAAACTTTATTTTTCAAAAATAAAAGCAATACACTACTAACTTTCAAATGATATTATTTATGCTTCAAATTGATTTTTTTTGCTTAAAGTGATACTATTTCCAACTTAAAAAGGTTGTGAAATTGAAATTTCAAATATTTATACCTCCTCAGGGGTATGTAGCGCAGCGTTGGTCTGATGGCAGATCAATGCCTCCTTTAGGGGTTTTATTCTTAGGAGCAGTTTTAGAAAAAAAAGGTTATGATATTGAGATCGTACCATCTGATATATTGGGCTATAACTGGAAAGATATTGCAAAAAAAATAGAAGATTTCAAACCTGATGTTGTTGGCGTTACAACTACAACAGAGAACCGTTTTGAAAGCTTTAAACTGACTAAAATAGCTAAACAGGTAAATCCAAATATAGTTACTATTCTTGGGGGTCCTCATATTTCAATGGCGAAAATGGATACAATGATCCACATAAAGGATGTAGATATTCTTTCAATAGGTGAAGGTGAAAATACTATAATTGATTTTGCAGAGACTATAAAAACCGGGGATTCTCTTTCAAAAGTTAAAGGAATATATTATAGAGATAAATATGGAAAAATATTATTCACTGGGGAGAGGAAAAAGATTGAAAATCTTGACGAGCTTCCCTTTCCCGCAAGACACCTTATACCTATGGATAAATATAATTTTTACATTGATACAAGGGATGGAAGGAGAAGAAGAGCTCAGAATATTATAACTTCAAGAGGATGTCCATTTAACTGTTATTTTTGCGCTACCCCTATAAATTGGGGACGTAGAATGCGCGGATATTCACCTGAAAAGGTTTTAGCTGAAATTGAGCTTCTTATGGATAGATATGGAGCTGAGTTTATATGGTTTTATGATGACACATTAAATTATAATTATGAACGGTTGAATAAAATCATGGATATGATAATTGAGAGAAGACTTAATATAAAATTTTCGAATGAATTCCGTATAGATATTATTGACAAACCTTTACTTGAAAAAATGAGAAAAGCTGGTCTTGAAATGGGGTATTTTGGGATTGAAGCTGGAGCTTCGAGAGTGAGGCAGGATATTGTAAATAAACATTTTGAGATTGATAAAGCTTATAAATTTGTAGAATGGTCAAAAGAGTTTGATTTTATACCCGGACCCTTTTTTATATTTTCGCATTATACTGAGACTTGGGCTGAAGCACAGGAAACAATAAAAATTATGAAAGAGATTAAGACTATTAATCCTCAGGCAGATATGTCTACTGCTATTTTGCATATTTATCCTGGTACTCCTTTAGAGGAAATTGCAAAAAAAGAGGGCATAATTCCAGAAAATTTTTCCTGGGCAAAAAGGTCTGATATGAAACGTGTTCATACACTTCCTGCAGCACAGGGTTATGTTCCGCTTTTTAAACACAAACTAAATTGGTGGCAGATTGCTAATTTAGTAATGAAATTTTCATCAACAAGTAAGAAAAAGGTATCAATGTCAAAAATCAAACAAACAATCACATATTTAACTGGCTTTAAAGATATAGTTGTTAATTCTATTTTTTTTATAGTATTTTTGAAGAATAAAATTTTAAATTTTAAAAATAAAAAGTAAAAAAAGAGGTAAAAATGAAACAGATTTTAATTATTTTTTTTGTTATGTTATTGGCTCTAAATCTTTTTACTCAAGATATAGAACAAGACAGGGAGCAGCTTGACAGGGCTATAAAAGTAGAAGTTAGAAAAATTGAGTTGGAAACTTTTAAGGAATACACTAATTATGAAGGTGAGATCTGCCCTTACAAAGAGGGAGACAATTCTGTTATGAAGATTGTATTGCAGACTAAGAATAATAAGATAATTTCTAAAAGCCGGGATATTTCTATATCATTCAAAGAAATAAAGGGAAATTTTCCATGGAAAAAGCCGAGTAAAGGTTCAAATATTCTGGTTAGTAATGAAAATCTTAAGTTATCTCCGGGTATGAAAGTAATTGTACGAGTTTTAACAAAAATACATAAAAACATTATTATTCTTTCAAAAGATGAAATTTTAAAGGATAAAAAAGGAAGTTATGTTTTTATTGTGGACAAAAATAAAGCTAAAAAAGTTTATCTCTCGCTTGTATATACGTATGAACATAAGGTTTTAGTTAAATCAGGTCTATCTGTTAAAGATGAACTTATTGTATTTGAAATCCTTTCTTCAAGAGATAGTAATTTAAGGAAAAAAATTGAAAATATAAGAGATGGGATGAAAATAGAGATTATGGACAAAGATCCAGTTTATGGAAAATATAGGGAAAGGGAAATATCAGATTTTGATGGAGAAAAGGTTGAAAAAAATGAAGAAAGCTTTGAAAATGAGAGAAAAAGAAAAATAGAAGAGATAAAAATTGAGGAACCTGAGAAAAAAGAAAATAATCTTTCTAATAAATATGAAAGAGAATCTTTATCAGATGAAGGCTCAGAATTATTTCTTTCCCGGATGAAAAATAAACTGGACTTTGAAGTCTCTTTTGGGTTTTCAAGACCTGCTTTTAAAGAGATTTATTTTAGAGACTCTGGAATTGATAGCCTTGTAAATCAATATGCTCGATTTTATAATGTTACTCCCTCAAGTTCCGGAGAATTTAAAGAAATCAAATCTATGTTACCTTTTAATTTTACTATTAATTACAATTTAAAGAAAAATTTATATTTAAAGATGGGTTTTGAGTTTAGTTCAAAGAGCATTTTTTCAGAGAAAAGTTATCAACTAACGCCAAATGGAGTAGAAGAGGCTCATAAATATAATTTGAAAAATAAAGTAGGTTATTTAATGCCATTTGTAGGGTTTGAAACAAGAGTTTCTTCTTTTGGTTTTTATGCTAATCTTGGTATGAATTTTGCAACTTTTTCACATACGCAGAATTTTAATTATTCTGAGAATAATTACTCTCAAGAAAGAGAGGATAAGTTTGATGTGAAGGGAAGCGGAATGAGTGTGGTTGTAGGTGGGAAATATATGTATAAGATTGGGAAAAAAATAAGGGTTCTTATTAAATTAGAATATTTTTATTCAAAGATAAAATCATTAAATGGAGATAAATTCAGTACAGGTTCAAACTCTTTGGGAGAAAGTTTTTCCGAGTCAATTTTGGATGGAACACTTTATAATTTTGAGATGAATCCTTATGAGACGGGTTGGATCAATTATTGGGATATGTATGAATCTCTTCCAAATGAGTTATGGATAAAAAACCCCAAGAAGTTATTATTGGATTTATCAAGTATTAGATTGATGATTGGATTTTCTTTTTAATTATTTTTATTCTATAAAATTATTTGAACTCTATTATATAAATTGAAGTAAAATCGCTTTTATGTTCATTAGAATCAACAGCTTGAATTCTAAAATATAATGTAGAATGAAGAGGAGAATTTAAGAAAAAGTTTATAAATGAATAACTGTTCGTGTTTGTGCTAGAAGTTCTATCTAAATTGTTTGAAGAATAACCAAATTCAATGATATAGTGACTGAAATTTTTTTCATAATTTTCTGACCACTGTATATCTGTTCTAAATGGAGAAGTGTTTGAAATTGTGATATTTTCAGGTATTTTAGGTTTTATAATATCTTCCAGAGATTCGAGCCATTCCTCAGCCATGAGCTGGTAGCCTTTTTCTGATGGGTGTACATGATCTGATGTCAGTGAGTAATAGCCACCATCAGAGTTAGGGTAATTGTCAAATATATCCCAGAAATCAATGAGAGGAATTTCTTTTTCTAAAGCTATTGATCTTATTCCCTCAGAAATTGCAATACCCCTTTCTCTTTGTGTTAAATGATGATTAGGGTCTCTTGGGATTATTGTGGAAAGTATTGGCTGAATATCATATTCAAGAGCTTTATCCATCATGTATGAAATATTAAAAATCGTACTGGAGACAGGAATGTCTTTTGCATGAATAGTGTCATTCGTTCCTTCATGAAATAGAAGATATTTTCCCTTATCTGTTATAATAACCTGCTCAAACCTTTCTATTGCTTCATAAGTTTTTTCACCTGGTATTCCTTCAGAGATTACAATCCCATCATCAAAAATCTGAGAATTAACTAGAAGTTGTAGCCTTGGGATATATCCCAATTCAGGGCGTGGGGTACGATCTACATATCCATATGTAATACTATCACCAAATCCTACGATTTTTTTTTCATCAAGAACAATATCCTTTATATTAATGAATTCTTGCTCTTCATATCCTTTGTATTTGTCTTCTTTTTTAGATAATTCTTCTTCTGAAAATAAAGGATTAATCAGGTACTTTTTTATGAAAATGTCGCTGATTTTTATAGAATATTTTCTATATTTACCTTTATAAAACATTAAAAACTCGATTATTTTCTTTTCTGAATCTTTTGTTAAATCAATAACAGGAGATTTAAATATAATTTCTCCTTCAAATATTTTACTCTTTAAACTAAATATTTTAATTGAAAAGGATTCTGTAATATATAAAACAAGTAAACTATCATTTTCAATAAGTAAAGGAGTGTAAAACGGAGTTTTAGAATGGCTTATAATGGGAATGTTAAAATCATCTGATTCGATTGTTAATTCATATTCTTTTTCCTGTTGATCATTTAGGATATTTTTTTGTTTAAATACAAAAAATGAATTAAATTCTTTTATGTAGTCAAAATTTAGTATGATCGAATCTCTTTCGTAATTTTTTGAACAAAATATCAAATTATTTTCTTTATCATATATATTTACAAAATTTGGACTTGTTTCATATCTATATTGACAATTTTTTATTTTAATTGTTCCCTTTTTTATAAATGGATCATCTGATTGATTGCTTTTAGACTTTAATATGAATGAGAAACAAATCATTAAAATGAAAAATAAGCTTACAAA
>JAUXFB010000320.1 GCA_030620255.1 Candidatus Aminicenantota bacterium
CGACTTTGCATGCATTACTAAGGTATGCATTAAATACCATGGATAATAATCCAAAAGTAGGCGATAAAAGTTTACCTGATCTACTTCTTCCGCCTTCAATATAGATTTTAATATTAAAACCTTCATTAAGAAGTTTTGTAATATAGGAATCAAATATTTTTTTATATAGGACAGCTCCTTTGAAGCTTCTTCTTAAGAAAAAAGCACCTGATGATCTGAATATTGGTCCTAATGGCCAGAATGAAAGATTTTTTCCGGCAGCAATATGTGGAGTAGGCATTTTATTAGCATACATAACATATGGAATAAGAAGATAATCTAAATGGCTTTTATGACATGGTACAAAAATCAGTGGGGCTTCTTTTGAAGCTTCTTTAACTTTTGCAAGCCCTTCTTGATCAACCACAACTCCTTCAAAAATATTATTGAAAACCCAGGTTAAAAGGAAATATAAGACTTGAATAAATCTTATATTATAATTTGCTGCAATTTCCTTGATGTAAGAGGCAGCTTTTTTCCTTGTTTGAGCTAATGTTTTTTTATTTTTTGATGAAAAATCAGCAAGATATTCCTGTAAATATTTATTTGTAAGTATATCTTCAGTGATTTCCTGTTTTGTTTTAATCTGAGGACCAATAATGCTTCTAATTTGATTGTTAGCAAGGTCAACAAGGTGGCTTCTTAATCTATGTGTTTGAAATTCAGCAGCAAGGGCAGAAATTTCAGGTTTATTTAGAAATTCTTTTAAATCTACAGGATCAGAAATTTCAATACTGATTTTTTTGGGATTATTTAAAATTGTATAAAGTTGACGAATATTTTTAGGCTTTTCAGGTGTTCCCAAAAGGATATCAGAAATATTGATTTTTTTCCGTGTAGGGTTTGTTCCAAAAACTATTGCTTCAGGAATAATATATATTGGAGTGTCGTTCTTTTTTTGCATGTCAATTAGCAACGTTAATGGGTCAGGAGATGATTTTACAAAACGTTTGTAAAAGGCATTTTTCTCGATGAGAAAAAGAAAACCTGATCTGTCTATTGAAAGCTGGTCAGTTATATATCCTGAAGAGTAGGGGTCTTTGTTTTTGAAATTATGGATAAAATAATCAATTTTGGCTAACATGATTCTGAAATATCTTTTTGCAGGCTGTAAAAAAATGAACTTGAAATCAAAGGCAATTTCAGGATAGGCAATGCCATGTTTTTTAAGTAGAGTATGAAATAATAAGAAATCTATAATGCTCTTGTGTTTGCTTGCATAAATTATAATTCCTTTTCCTTGGAGATCCTCTATCTTTTTTAAATTATTTTGATCAACTTTTACTCTTGATGAGAAGGTTTCAATGATAAATTTAGTGACAACACCAGAATTACCCGGATATAAACATGTATAGTAATCGTATGAATTTAGAAGGAGATAATCTATAAATTTACGCACCTTGTGCCTTGCGTTTTGAACTTGAATTTTCAATCTGTCATACAACTTCATATAATTTACCTTTTAAAATAATTTTCATCAAAGTACCAAATCAATCAGCTAATGGCAATATTTATGCTTTAAATTTTATGATTTTATCTTGTTTTACAGTATTTGGTATGCTAATTTCTTAGAATATGTTGTATTCTCTAAACTGATGAAATTTTTTCGATTTGAATTAATATAAAACAAAAGAGCATAGTAAGGAGAAATTATATGAAAATCATTATTGGTGGTGCTATAGCAGTTCTTCTTGGTCTCATAGGAATTGGAGTCTGGTTCCCTTATTTACTGGCAATTTTAAAGGGCACAATTCCACTGGTTTTATTATTAGGCGGCAGCTTAGCCCTTTATTTAGGATTTGATGAGCTGAAAGATACCTGGCAAAACGACGATGGTATTGTGGCAGAGTCGGATGATGACAAAGAAAGAATTGCTGATTTAGAAAAAGAACTTGAAAAGTTAAAAAAAGATAAATAGATTTTTATTTTATTGCAGAGGTAGCTAACTTGTCTGCTATTTCGTTTTCAATAACTCCTGAATGACCTTTAACTTTTATAATTTCAATTTTTTTAAACTTATTTATAAGTTTTTTAGTTTCAGATATTAGCTCTATGTTTGCTTTTACTTTCCAGTTCTTTGTTAAAACTCCAAGGCTATAACTTGAATCTGTATAAATGTATACAGGAATATCAAACTTTTTCAGCTCTTCAAGCCCACGTTTTATAGCTTTGAGTTCAGCAATATTGTTTGTAGCATTTCCAATAAACTCTGAAATTTCCTTAGTTTTTTCATTGTAGATCATATACACGCCAATACCGGAAGGGCCTGGATTGCCCGAAGATGCACCATCAGTATAGATTTTGATTGAATTTTTTATTGTAGATATGTTTTTCTTTTTATTTATTTTCTTTTCAGGTTTTTTTCGGTTCTCTTTTGGAATTGCCTGGGATAGTGGTTCTATATTCTCTTTTTTAATAAGATATTCATAGTCTTGCTTCAGACTGTATTTAATTAGCAACTTGTTATCTTTTTCAAAAAAGGATTTATCATTGTTCATTGCTACCCAAACTTTATTGCCTTTAAAGCTCATTCTTTGCCA
>JAUXFB010000198.1 GCA_030620255.1 Candidatus Aminicenantota bacterium
AATCAATTGATAAAATATCTCAAAAGAGCCCTTTTGATGAAGATAAAAAATCAAATTTTATAAGTCAGTTTTATTTCCTCTCAAATCAAATAAATGAAGAAAATACAAAATCAATTGCATCTCCAGACATATTATTATGTGATGGGTCAGTTCTTGATCTATGGGTACTTTGGAAAAAGCACACTTCTAAAGTTGAAATATCAGATCAAATAAAAGAAAAAAATAATGTTCTAGAAAACTTATATAAATATTGGGTAAAAACTTACAATCTCACATTTTTCATAAGAACAAGCTTAATAGAGTATGAAAAAAGAGAAATTCAAAATGAATTCAGAAAAATTGACACAAACTATCTGCAAAAAACAGAAGAAATATACACAAGAACAATTGAAGAAAATAAGCTTAATGTTATTGAAATATGGAATAATAGTTCAATAGACGAAGGTGCGCAAAAAATCATAAAATTTATAACAGAATTTCATAAAGAGTAATTTTTTCTATTGATTCCAGTAAAAAACATATTAAAATAGTGTTTATTAGATTGGAGGCATATTGAAAATAAAACTTGCTGGGTATAATGTTGATATAGAAATTCTGGAGAAACTTAATAAAAATAAAAAGGAAATATTAACTCCTGAAACATTCAGTGCTGCTTATGCAAGAATCAGTAGAAGCTCAAAAGATGTTACTTCTCTACGAAAACAGGCTAAAAAAGATATTGAAAAAGCAAGAAAATCCAATAAAACCATCATATTCAAGATGGGTCATCACTCTGTAGCTGAACATGCTGTTTTTAACTTTGATATAATAGGAGTATCAAGACTTGCTATTGAAGAGGTAGAAAAATTTCGCTTATCTACATATACTGAAAAATCTCAGAGATATGTAACTCTTGACGGAGATTATATTACACCTGTTGAAATACAAGACAAAGATTCAATCAAATTATTCAAAGATACAATCAATATCCAGAACGAATTCTACAAAAAATCTCTTTCCACTTTAAAAGAGTATGTTTTTAATAAACACAAAAAATTAGCTGAAACAAAAAAAAACAAAAACCTTTTAGAAGGATGGGCAAAAGAGGATGCAAGGTACATCCTGTCTCTGGCTACAGAAGGACAGCTGGGTTTAACAATAAATGCAAGAAATTTAGAACATTTATTAAGAAGATTTGCATTAAGCAAGCAATTGGAATTAAAGGAAATGGGAGAAAAAATATATTCTATTGTAAAAAAAATTGCACCCTCAATCATTCTCTTCCCAGAACCTTCTGATTTTGAAAAGGATCTAAACTTTTCTTTTAAGAACAACTTTCAACTCAATAATATAAATAAACTCAACCCTGTTAATATTGAACCTGAAATAATCAGGTATACTCCAGATGGAGATAATATTATACTTGCATCTTTTTTAAGCATATATGAACATATAAATTATAATGATGCGTACAATATAATAGAAAATATGAAAAAAAGAGAAAAAGAGAATATTTTCAAAGATCTTTTCAAAAACATTGAATTTTTTGATTCTCTTTCAAGGGAATTTGAATTTCCGGACATTACTTTCCAGGCAATTGTAAGTGCATCAAATTTTGCTCAATTAAAAAGACATAGAATGGCAACACTTATTTCAGGTAACTATGATTTGAAATTAGGAAATACCATACCTGAAAGTATAAAGACAAATGGATTGGAAAAAGAATTTATGAACATAATTGAAAAGACAAATAAGGTATATTTTAAATTAAAAGAAAAATACAATGAAGCAGCAGACTATATTTTGACAAATTCTCACCGTAGAATGGTTATAATGAAAATGAATTTAAGAGAAATCTACCATTTTGTTAGATTAAGAGATGATGAACACGCTCAATGGGATATAAGAGAACTTGCAAATAAAATATCTTATAAAATAAAAAAAATAATGCCTCTATCCAATATATTCCTTTGTGGCAAAAGTGATTTTGTAAAAGAATATGAAAAAATTTACAACACTAAACCAAAAGAAATCATATAACCAAAACAACCTCAAAATATATTAATTCATAAATTGTTGAATATTCTTACATTCTAAATTATAATTAAGTTGTATAAGGCAAAAAATGGAATTTTATCAAGACTATAAACCACAATTTAGCATATTTCATGATTTAATGAAATTTCGAGTTAGAGAGATATTACTTGTATCAAGTTTTTATGATGCTTTTGTTCTTGAAGAGGATGGAAGATTATCTGAAAAGATATTCAGTGAATATATTGATTTGAATTTAAGATTTGTTCCAAGAATAACAAGAGCTTCTTCTGCTTCAGAAGCTCTTAAAATGCTTAAAAAAGGCTCTTTTAACATGGTTATAACAATGACAAGATTAGCTGACATGGACCCACAGCAATTCGGGGCAAAGGTTAAAGAGTTAAACCCAGGTATGCCTGTTGTTCTTTTAACCTATGAATGGATTGGTACTGACACTTTAATGAAACTCAGAGACACAAAAAGCATTGATAAGATCTTTTACTGGTCGGGAGATACAAGAATTTTACTGGCAATTATAAAATATGTTGAGGATTTAAAAAATGTTGATAATGATACTAAACTTGGTGTAAGGGCAATTCTTATAATAGAAGATTCTCCTAAATTTTACTCAATGTTCCTGCCTTTAATCTATACTGAAATAATGACTCAAACCAGGTTGCTTATATCTGAAGGTGTTAATGATTTACATAGATTGTTAAGAATGAGAGCAAGACCAAAAATCCTTATGGCTGAAACATATGAACAGGGAATAAAACTCTATAACAAGTATAAAAATAATCTCCTTGGAGTTTTGTCTGATATAAGCTTTACCAAAGGAGGAGAAATCGATCCAAATGCTGGTTTCAGATTTGCAAGAAAGGTAAAAAAAGAGATTTCAGACCTACCTTTTCTTTTACAATCCTCTGATTTAGAGAATAAAACAATTGCATACAAAAACAATCTGGATTTTTTGAATAAAAATTCGAACAATCTCTTACATGATTTAAGTCAATTTATACTTTCTAATTTTGGTTTTGGAGATTTTGTTTTCAAAGATAAGAAAGAAGAGGAGATTGGTAGAGCAAAGAATCTTTACGAATTTGAAAAAATGATCCAGATAATACCTGCAGAAAGTCTTGAATTTCATGCAAGAAGAAATCATTTTTCAATATGGTTAAGAGCAAGAACTGAATTTGATCTTGCGGATAAATTTAGACCAAAAAAGGTATCTGATTTCAAAAATATAGAAGATATTAGAGAATTTATTTTATCTGAATTACAAAAATTACTATATAAAAATCAATATGGAGTAATAACAGATTTTGAGCAAACTCAATTTGACTCAGAAAATTCCTTTATAAGATTGGGAAATGGCTCCCTTGGCGGAAAAGCAAGAGGCATTGCTTTTATAAATACTCTTCTTACACAGACAAAATTATATGAGAAATTTAAAGATGCAGAAATAAAAACACCATATACATTTGTTATTTGTAGTGAAGTATACGAAGAATTTATTGAAATCAATAAACTTCAGAAATTTGCAATATCTGAAACAGATAATGATAAAATCGCAAAAAAATTCATAAAAAAGAAATTACCTGATAAAATAGTTCAAGACCTTAAAACTTTACTGATCAACATTAAATATCCAATTGCTGTTAGATCATCAAGTATCCTGGAGGATTCTCAAACACTTCCATTTGCAGGACTCTATTCCACTTTCCTACTCCCGAACAATAACCATGTTTTAAATAAGAGGCTGATTCAATTATGTAATGCAATAAAGCTTGTGTATGCATCTGTTTTTTTTAAATCCCCAAAAGAATATATAAGGAACACAAACTTTTCAATTGAAGAAGAAAAAATGGCTGTTATTATTCAGCAAGTTGTTGGACAAAATTATAACAATAATTTTTATCCAGTTGTATCAGGAGTTGCACA